>JBBQUI010000018.1:0-27293 GCA_038212575.1 Flavobacteriales bacterium | reverse complement strand
AATAAGTTCAATTTCGTTTCCAATATCTACTATCAATTTGGAAAAGATATTGCCGATAATGATTTGAAAGCCTATTTAGTTTCGTTGGAAGCAAACTATTCCGCAATGGAAAATCTTAATTTCATCTTGGGTGGTGAACTGCAAAGCGGCAACGATTATGGTGCGCCTTCAAACGGAAAAAATAAAGCATTCAACCCGCTCTATGGCACCAATCACAAATTCAACGGGTTTATGGATTACTTCTATGTGGGCAACCATATTAACAATGTTGGGTTAGTGGATTTTTATGGAAATATAAAATATTCCTTTACCAAAAAATCATTCCTATCTGTCGGATTTCATAAATTTCTCGCTGCTGCAGAAATCTTAAATGAAAGTAAAAAAGACTTAGGTTACGAGATAGATTTAGTAACTTCACATAAATTGAGCGAATTTGTGAAATTCCAAGCTGGATACTCACAATTTTTTGCTTCAAACGGTATTGAAACCGTAAAAAATAATTTTGCCGGCAATTCCAACAATTGGGCTTGGGCAATGATGACCATTGATCCGGTACTCTTCACTTGGCAAAAACAAGACACACAAATTAACAACCAATAACAATAAAATCACTCTTAAATCTTACGCTATGAATTTAACTGTTAAAAAGAATCTTGTAAAAAAAATGCTTCTCGGGCTGGGCGCTGTTGCGCTTCTCTCAAGCTGTGTTAATGACCAATCCGAAAAAAAATATAAAGATACGGTAGACATTCCCGTGAACCAGGAAATGATTGCGGAGCTCACTTCGCCTCCATTTGTTCCAACTCCGATTGGAAAACGTATGGCGAAAAAATTGATCGTTGATTTGGAAATCCAAGAGCGCGAGGGTGAAATGACCAGCGGTGTTAAATATATTTATTGGACGTTCGGTGGAACCGTACCGGGCAGCTTTATAAGAACCCGCGTGGGTGATGAAGTGGAATTTCACCTAAAAAACCACCCCGACAATAAGCTACCTCACAATATTGATCTTCACGCCGTGAATGGTCCCGGCGGTGGTGCAGAATCATCTTTTGTTGCTCCAGGACATGAAAAAGTATTTTCCTTCAAAGTGCTTAACCCTGGGTTGTATGTTTACCACTGCGCTACTGCGCCCGTAGGAATGCATATTGCCAACGGAATGTACGGTCTAATTTTAGTTGAACCCGAAGGTGGTTTAGCGCCTGTTGACAAAGAATATTACATTATGCAAGGTGATTTCTATACCGAAGGAGCGTATGGAGACCGCGGTCTTCAGGCATTCGATATGCAGAAAGCTATTGATGAAAAAGCAGACTATGTAGTTTTTAATGGTCACGTGGGTGCGATGACCGGAGACAATGCACTTACAGCAAAAGTAGGCGAAACAGTACGTCTGTTTGTTGGTAATGGCGGACCTAATTTAGTCTCCTCCTTTCACGTAATTGGAGAGATTTTTGACAAAGTTCATGTTGAAGGTGGCGACTTGATAAATGATAATGTGCAGACTACCCTAATTCCTGCTGGTGGAGCCGCTATCGTGGAATTCCGTGTTGATGTTCCTGGAACTTTTATATTGGTTGACCACTCTATTTTCAGAGCTTTCAACAAAGGGGCTTTAGCGATGCTCAAAGTGGAAGGTGAAGAGAACAAAGCAATCTATTCCGGAGAAATTCGCGATGGTATTTATCTGCCAGAAGGTGGTGTAATACAGTCTATGCCAACCGGAAATGGTAAAAAGGAAAAAGTAGAGTCAAAAGCTTTAAGTTTTGAAGAGCGAATGACTTTCGGTAAGGATAAATATATGGCCACTTGTTCTGCCTGCCACCAAGCAAATGGGCAAGGAATTGAAGGAGCTTTCCCTCCATTGGCAAAATCCGACTACTTAAATGCTGATGTTAACCGTGCTATCGATATTGTTTTACACGGAAAAACTGGAGAAATCACCGTGAACGGCAAGAAATACAATAGTGTAATGACAGCCCAAGCCCTGTCTGATGAAGATGTTACCAACGTGCTTACTTACGTTTATAACAGTTGGGGCAATTCTAAAAAAGAAGTTACTCCCGAAATGGTTCAAGCCGTTAGAAATAAATAGAAAAATTGTTTAAAATGAAATTGTTCAACACTGCCTTTTTCTTAGTTTCTGCTTTATTATTTTGCGAGGTTACAGCCCAAAATAAGGGAATGGCCACTGTAAAGGGCGGTGTCTATCTTCCGCTTTACGGGACTGCAGACAAGACCGTGAAAGTGAATCCATTTATGATAGATGTTTATCCGGTTACAAACGCTGACTTTTTAAAATTTGTAAAAGAATATCCGCAATGGAAAAAAAGCAACATAAAAAGTCTGTTTGCAGATGAAAGTTATCTCACCAAATGGAAAACTGACGAAGCCTTTAGCGGTCTGCCCAACTCGCCAGTAACAAACGTGTCTTGGTTTGCCGCAAAAAAATATTGCGAGTGCCAAGGCAAACGACTGCCCAAAATGGATGAATGGGAATTTGCCGCAATGGCGAATGAAAATGTATCCGATGCTCGAAAAGTGGAATCGTACAACCAATATATTTTAGGTTGGTACGAAACCCCGAAAACATTCAACAAACCAGTTGGATCCACCTTTAAAAATTATTGGGGAATTTATGACCTTCACGGCTTGGTATGGGAATGGACCCAGGATTTTAATACAGTACTTATCTCTGGCGAATCCCGAAAAGATGTGGATAAGGATTCCAATCTTTTCTGCGGAAGTGCCGCAATTGGCGCTTCAGATTTAATGAATTATGCCGCCTTTATGCGCTATGCATTCCGCGGAAGTATGAAAGCTCGCTATTCTTCACAGAATTTGGGCTTCCGATGCGCAAAGGATTTAGAAAATTAAAAACACTTGTTATGGACAACTTCAAATATATTTTGATTGCTTTTTCGTTGATCGCAATTTCCTGCAACAATGCTTCAAAAAATGATTCGGAAACAACAACTGAAATCATTTCTGAAAATAGTAGCGACAACAAAATTTCAGATATGTCCATCTACAACCTTCCCTCCCATTGGACAACCCAAGACGGTAATGAAATTGAATTAAAACAATTACAGGGTAAAGTGCTTGTAATGGTGATGATCTACACTTCCTGTCAAGCTGCGTGCCCACGATTGGTGGCCGATATGCGCAATATTGAAAAACAAATTCCCGAAGAAAAAAAGGATGATATTCAATACGTTTTTGTGAGCATAGATCCAAAAACCGATACTCCGGAACGACTGACTGCCTTTGCCAAAGAAAACAAAATGGAAGATGACAAATGGCTTTTTCTGCGCGGTAGCGAGGATGATACGCGCGAATTTGCAGCAGTTTTGGCCGTAAACTACAAACAGATTTCGCCAATGGATTTTTCGCACTCAAACATCATCAGCGTTTTTAACCAAGCCGGCGAACTTGCCCATCAGCAGGAAGGGCTGGGCGTGGACAACAAAGAAACGGTGCAGGCTATTATTGATTTGGCGAAGTAATTTCTTCTTTCAGAACCAAGAATCAAGAACCAAGAATAAAGAATTGAGTATTGAGTATTGAGTATTGAATTTCTAAAATCTCAAGTCTCAATACTAATATCTATCTTCTCTTTTCAGGCTTGTCGTTGGGTTTTTTTCTGTTATGAACCATATTTTTTCGCTTTTTGCTTCGCACCACATAAAAAATAAGGCCTACAATAATCGCAAAACACACAACAATGGAAATTACGGTAGCTACTACGCCACCAGTAAAATCAACTAACGGAATGGAATTTATAAGTTTCATAGCAATTTATTTTTAGAGATTATCTTTTTCGGAAGGAGTTATTTCGTCATCATTCTTCTTTTTTCCGCTAAATACAAAGCTAAGTACAATGGCAGTAAGCGCAATACATAATATTACGAAGAAAATTATAATTGCGGTTCCCATACCCCAATTGGCTAGTGGCAAGATTAAATTTATCATAGTCTAAATATTTTAGTGGTTATTGATTAGTTTATTTTCTGAAGCCATCGTGTGGCAATTATAATTGGCGTCTACGGTTTCCGTCATTGGTTTGGGCGAAATATACGGAATGCCCAACCCCAAACCACGAACTATAAACAGACAGCCGATAATCACAACAAATACCGGAATGGTCCGGCGAATGCGTTGACGTACTTGCCCGTTTAAAAAATTTCCGAGGTAAATGGCGGAAGTCATTAGCGGAATAGTTCCAATACCAAAAACTGCCATATATAAACTTCCCTGCAAGGCATTGCCAGAAGCAATGGCTCCAAAGACAGCCATATAAACCAGACCGCACGGAAGAAAACCATTCAAAAAACCAATGGTTAAAAAGGTGTCGGGGGTTTTCTTTTTGAGTTCTTTTCCCAGGGTAGATTTCACTTTTGAAACAGCCTTAAAAATAGGTTTTGAAAAATTGTATTTATTGAATTTTTTCTGTGGAATAAGCACTACAACCAACATCAAAACTCCTATCAAAATAGAAAGTTGCTGCTGGAGCCCAAACAAATTCAGGCTTTTCCCCAACAATCCGAAAATTAAGCCAATTATACTATATGCCAAAATTCTTCCAAAGTGATACAGAAATATCTGTCCCAGTTTTTTGACGTTGTTATTTCTATCAACCGGCAACAAAAATGCAATAGGGCCGCACATTCCCACGCAGTGGAAACTTCCAAGTAATCCGAATAAGAGGGCGGTGTATAACATTCAGTGTTCAGTGTTCAGTGTTCAGTGTTCAGTGTTCAGTGTTCAGTGTTCAGTAATCAAATTAAACTCATCGACTCATCAACTCAATAAACAATTTCCTTTTTATATAAATAATCTTCTCCTTCATAGGTCCATCGCACTATCGTGTTCCAGCGGCCGGCCACCAAACTCTGGTCAGGTATGAGCAAATTTGGACTTGAAAGCTTCAGCGGAAGTTGAAAATCCAATTGTTTGTTGGACGGCCTGTAAAGGAACACAGTGCCTTCTATTTTTGAGTAATCAATATTCTTCGGAAAAGTGAGCATCCACCCTTCCGCAATCTTTTCTCCAGAAATGTTACTTTCCAATGAATTGGAGTTTTCCTCCGCATCAATTTCTTTTTGATAGACCATTTCTTTTTTATAATATTCTTCGGTCACCAAATCGTAATCATACTTTTTGTCCGTGCTTATTTTTATGACGAAATACATAATGAACGCTATAAAAAGTACCATCACAATGACCAATCCTGTTCCCCAAGATAAGCCCCCTGACCCCCGAAGGGGGGAACGTTTCCCATTTTCTATTTTATTTGCATTTTCCATCTTGTTCAGATTATTTAGGGTTTATAATTCCCCCTTTGGGGGGCAGGGGGCTTACTTATAACTTCTCGGCCCCAAAAATGTAACGCTCGTAGTTTCAATCAAATCCTCGCCGCTGTACACTTCAATTACAGCTCGGTTTTTATCGCCGCTTAAGGCCGAATTATTTATTTCAATAAAGAGCGTTCCCTGCGCCAAATCCTGTGCAGGAACTACAATCTCTCCCTGTTTTACAGTATGGATTGTTCCTTTTGGAGATTTCAGTTTAAAATGAATGTTTTCAATATTCTTCGTGGTTTTATTCAATAATTTATAGGTGAAAACATTGCTTATAATATTATCTGCTTTGTGTTCGTAAAGCTGGCCCGGAAGACGCAGAATATTTGCTTCCACATCACTTCTTAAAAATAACATTCCTGTAAGTACACCAATCAAAATCACCAAAACTGCAATATAACCTTTCAGTCGTGGCGTAAATTTGAATGGTGCTTTCTTTTCAATATTTTCTTCACTGGCGTAGCGAATCAATCCTTTGGGAAGATTTACGGCTTCCATAATGCTGTCGCATTCGTCGATGCAGGCTGTGCAATTAACACATTCCAACTGCGTTCCGTTTCGAATATCAATACCCGTTGGGCAAACATTCACACATTGAAAACAGTCGATGCAGTCTCCTTTTCCGGAAGCTTCGCGGTCTTCGTTTTTCTTGAATTTGGCACGACCCACTTCCTTTTCACCTCGTTTATAGTCGTAAGCCACAACGATAGATTTGTTGTCGAGCAAAACGCTCTGCAACCTTCCGTAAGGGCAGGCTATAATACAAACCTGCTCGCGGAACCACACAAAAATAAAATAGAAAACAGCAGTAAAAACGAACAGCGAAATAAGGGTACTGATATGATCCAAAGGTCCTTCAAAAACGTATTGTAACAGTCGGTCGCTACCGATGAAATAAGCCAGAAATATATTCGCAATCAAAAATGAAATTATAAAGAATATGATCCATTTTAACACACGTTTTCTAATCTTTTCAGCATTCCATTCTTGTTTGGCCAAACGGATCTGCGCGCCACGATCGCCATCAATCCAATATTCTATTCTTCGGAAAACCATTTCCATAAAAATAGTCTGAGGGCAAATCCACCCACAGAAAATCCTTCCAAAAGCGGCGGTAAAAAAAATGATGAAAACCACACCGATGATCATCATAATTACGAACAGATAAAAATCCTGCGGCCAAAACGGAAATCCAAAAATATTGAAACGTCGCTCCAGCACGTTAAATAGCAAAAACTGATTGCCGTTAATTTTCACAAAAGGCGCGGCGAACAAAAAGGCGAGCAGAAAATAACTTACATACTTTCGGTATCGGTATAATTTGCCCGAGGGTTTTTTTGGATAAACCCAAGCCCTTTTTCCTTCTTCGGTTATTGTTCCTATACTGTCGCGAAACCTTTCGTTTTCTGGAGTATCCAATTTGATTTTAGATTTTAGACGTTAGATTTTAGATATATAATTGTGAAGTTTTGAATGTTTTATGTATAATCTTTTTTTACTTCAACAATCAAAAATCGTTAATCTGCAATCGTTAATTTTAAAATTTATTTACCTGATTCTATACTGTCAATAACCGGATCATTAGTCATTTTCACTTCAATTTCGGTAGAATCTATAACTTTTACCTGCACATTATCAACCGGTGCATTTTCGTCCATCCAAATTTCACCTTCGGGTTCTTTTGGATCTACCGGGTTTGTTCCGTGAAGACTCAAAACATAGCTGGCTACTTGTGCCATTTCGCTTGGTTTAAGATCTGTTTTCCAAGCAATCATACCTTTCCCTGCACGACCACCTTCACTGATGGTTTGGAATACGTTTTTAATTCCCCCGCCCAAAATCCAATAATCATCCGTAAGGTTTGGACCAATACCGCCGCCACCAGAATCTTTATGACAGGCCACGCAGTTTGCTGTAAACACAACCTCTCCAGCAGCAAGATCAGCTGGTTCGGTCAAAATTTCAACGGTGTTCACATCAATTAAATCTTTATTGTTTTTCTTGAATTCAGCAACATCCAATTTTGCTTGTGCAACCTCAGTTTCATATTCGTCAATTTGGTTGGGACCATTAAAAATATGAAAGCGTACCAAATAAATACCTGCAAAAATTATGGTAGCATAAAACATATATACCCACCAAGGCGGAAGTTTGTTGTCCAGCTCGCGAATGCCATCATAATTGTGGTCCAGTACAATTTCCTGCTCGCTTGTAATAGGTTTAGCCCCAAGCATTTTTTTGTATTTTCTTTTGAACCAACCAAAACGGTTTTGTTCCCGCAAGGTTTCGGCAGCAATGTAGCGTGCTTTCGCTTCTTCATTTAGACCGCTAAAAAGAATGCGCTGCAGTGCCGCGGCAACAATTTCTAAAGCAATGGCGAAGAAAAAAACCATTCCCAACACCGCCCAGATAATTGGAAATTTCACTATTGCCCAATCTTTTCCAGAATCAACTGTTAATTCCAGTAGAAAAAAGGCGAGGATCATAAAGCCGATGACCCTTAAATAAGAGGCTGTGGTTTTCATAGTATTTCTTCATTTTGGTTGTTAGTATCGTCTTCCAATGGGAGATTGCTCACTTCGGTAATGTGCTCCTTTTTCGCTGTGATCACCCAATAAAAAAGCACCACAAAAAAGACAAAGAATATTAAAAGTGAAATCATTGGATATATTTGAACATTATCAATGTTCTCGAGGTTTCCTTTTATAAATCTCAACATAACTATTCGTTTTTGGCTGAAGTGTTTTCAGCGGTTTCTACTTTAATATCAGTTCCTAGGCGTTGCAAATAAGCAATTACCGCTACTATTTCACGATTTTTCATTTCTATGAAATCCTCGCCGTTGTCTTTAGCGTATTTTTTATTGGCTTCATATGCAGTTACAAAATCGGGATCGCTGTATAGATTCTTCTCTATTTTGGTTCCCTGTTCGTCCATCCACTTTTGGGCGTTTACTATTTCTTCTTCAGTGTAGGGAACTCCAAGAGTTACCATCGCCCTCATTTTTGCCTCTGTGTCTGATTTGTCCAATTCTGAATTCACCAACCATTTATAGGATGGCATAATGGAACCTGAAGAGGTGCTTTGCGGATCATACATGTGGTTCAAATGCCAGTTGTCTGAATACTTTCCGCCTATGCGGTGCAGGTCGGGTCCTGTACGTTTACTTCCCCAAAGGAATGGGTGGTCGTAAACATATTCACCCGATTTTGAATATTCGCCATAGCGTTCAACCTCGCTCCTGAAAGGACGGATCATCTGTGAGTGGCAGCCCACGCAGCCTTCCCGAATATAAATATCCCGACCTTCCAATTCCAACGGTGTATAAGGTTTCACGCTGGAAATTACCGGCACATAATCATCAACCATCAAAGAAGGGATTATCTGTACGGCTCCACCAATCAAAATAGCGATAGTTGCATAAATGGTTAATTTAATAGGACGACGCTCCAACCAAGTGTGATAGCCTTCGCCGGAAGTCTGTCTTTTTGTTACGGGCACTAAAGGAGCTGCTTCGGCAAGTTCGTCGGTAACTTTGCTACCTTTTCTTGCCGTCATAACTGTATTATAAAGCATTATGAACGCACCTGTAATAAATAAGGTTCCCCCAATGGCACGCATCCAGTACATTGGCATAATTTGGGTAACTGTCTCTAAGAAGTTACCATAAGTAAGTGTTCCATCTGGGTTGAACTGGTTCCACATAGAAGCCTGCATAAATCCTGCAACATACATTGGTAGCGCATACATAATGATACCCAAAGTACCTATCCAGAAATGCGCGTTCGCCAACTTAATGGAATACAATTTTGTTTTGAAAAGACGCGGTACCAACCAGTAAATCATACCAAAGGTCAAGAAACCGTTCCAGGCAAGTGCGCCAACGTGAACGTGCGCTATAATCCAATCGCTAAAGTGGGCAATGGCGTTTACGTTTTTAAGTGAAAGCATCGGGCCTTCAAAAGTTGCCATACCATAACCGGTGATAGCCACTACCATAAATTTCAATACTGGATCAACACGTACTTTGTCCCAAGCACCTCGAAGTGTCAAAAGACCATTGATCATACCACCCCAAGACGGAGCCAACAGCATAACAGAAAAGGCAACGCCTAGATTCTGCGCCCATTCCGGAAGCGCAGTGTACAACAAGTGGTGAGGTCCCGCCCAAATATAAATGAAGATCAACGACCAAAAGTGAACAATGGAAAGACGGTAGGAATATACGGGTCTGTTTGCCGCTTTCGGCACAAAGTAGTACATCAAACCAAGGAAAGGTGTGGTTAGGAAAAATGCCACCGCATTATGCCCGTACCACCATTGCACCAGCGCATCCTGCACACCAGCATACATAGAATAACTCTTCAAAGCCGTTACGGGTATTTCCATACTATTAACAATATGAAGCACTGCAACAGTCACCCAAGTTGCCAAATAGAACCAAAGTGCCACGTACAAGTGGCGTTGGCGTCTTTTCACCATTGTCATAATCAAGTTGATACCAAATGCGACCCAAATTATCGCGATGGCAATATCAAAAGGCCATTCAAGCTCGGCATATTCCTTTGAAGTTGTATAACCCAAGGGAAGCGTAATGGCCGCCCCAACAATAATGGCTTGCCAGCCCCAAAAGTTTAAATTACTGAGAAAGTCATTCCACATACGCGCTTTAAGCAGACGTTGGGAGGAGTAATAAACCCCAGCGAAGATTGCGTTCCCAACAAAGGCGAAAATAACTGCATTGGTATGCAAAGGTCGCAAACGACCAAAACTAAGCCACGGAATCCCATCCGTTAAATTGGGAAACAAAAACAAAAAAGCCAGCAGCAAGCCGACACTCATACCAATGAGCCCCCAAAAAATGGTCGCATTGATGAATTTTTTAACAATCTGGTTGTCGTAATAAAACTGTTCTGTTTGCATAGTAATAGTGGAATTATTTTTCTGGATTGGTTATTTTTTCTTTTGAAGTCTCACTTTTTGGGGAAGCATCTTCCTTTACAAGTTCATCCTCAAAAAGCATTCTTACGGAAGGGGTATAAGTATCATCATATTGCCCATTTTTAACCGAATAAATAAAAAGCACAAAAAAGATGAGTGCCACGAAAACACTGATTGCCAATAGCATATAAATAATATTCATACCTGAAATTTAAAGTTCAAAATTATTATTGTGCGTTTCTTTAAAATATGACATTCGTCAACTTTGCTTATTTATATCCATTCTTAGTTTCTTCCCTATATATTGTGTTGCGATCGTAGTGAAAACAACGATGCTGATGGAACTCAAAGGCATTAAAATAGCAGCAACTACCGGCCGTAAATGTCCAGAAACTGCAAACGAAAGCCCTATTAAATTGTAAAACAATGAAAGCAGAAATGCCCATTTTATAATCTTCACGCTATTCTTAGAAAAGTTTAAATAATCTGCGATTTTTTTGAATTGGGAAGCATCCAGAATTCCATCACAGGCGGGCGAAAAAACGTTGGTATTTTCTGAAACAACAAAGCCCACATTGCTCTGCTTCAAAGCCCCGGCATCGTTGAGGCCATCACCTATCATCAATACTTGTTTTCCGCTTTGCTGAAGTGTTTTTATGAAATTGAGTTTGTCGTCCGGTTTTTGGTTGAAGTAGAGTTTTGTGCCTTTTGGCAGCAGCGTTTCCAATCGTTCGCGCTCGCCTTCGTTGTCGCCGGAAAGAACAATTACATCTTTATCGGTTCCCAATTGTTCAAAAATTTCGGCAACGCCTTCCCTGTATTCGCTATTGAAAATGTAGCAACCTTTATAAACCTGATTGGCGCTTATGTGAACGGTAGTTCTATTCTTTAATTCCAAATTGTTTTCATCATAAAACCCAACGAAATCATAAGAACCCACTTTAATGGAATTATGATTGAAAGTTGCGGAAATACCCTTCCCCACTTCTTCCTCAAAATCATCCAACGTTTGGATGTGGTTCTTATCCAAAATATTGTAGAGCGAACGGCTAAGTGGATGGTTGGAAGCACGAAGCGTGCTGGTGAGCAATTTTTTTTCTTCCGAAGAAAGGACCACACCTTCGTATGTAATCAAGTTTTTTTGATTGGTAGTGAGCGTACCCGTTTTGTCAAAAACTACGGTATCCAACTTCGCCATTTGTTCAATTACTGAAGCTTCCTTTAAATACAATTTCTCTCTTCCGAAAATGCGCAAAACATTCCCCAAAGTGAACGGCGCAGCGAGTGCAATAGCACACGGACAGGCAACAATCAAAACCGAAGTGAAAACATTGAACGCTTTCGATGGATCAACTACCAACCAAAATATGGTGGAAATAAAAGCTATTGAAAGTAGGACCACTGTAAAACGCTTACTGATACTATCAGTTATATTTTCAAAAACCCCCGTTTTGTCTTTGCTAAAAACGTCATTGCTCCAAAGTTGGGTTAAGTAACTTTGCGCCACAGGTTTTAATACTTCAACTTCCAAAATTCCGGCTTGTTGTTTTCCGCCCGCGAAGAGTTTATCGCCGCTTTGTTTTGAGATTGGTTCATCTTCGCCAGTAACGAAACTGTAATCTATTAGTGCATTTCCTTTTATTAAAATAGCATCAACGGGAATAATTTCGTTGTTGCGGATCAACAATCGGTCGCCTTTTTTTACGGTGTACACTTCGGCTTGCTCTTCAAGGGTTTTTCCTTCATTATTTTTGAAAAGTCGCGTAACAGCGATGGGGAAATATGATTTGTAATCCCGCTCAAAAGAAAGATAATTGTAGGTTTTCTGTTGAAAAAATTTCCCAACAAGCAGAAAGAAAACCAGTCCTGTCAAACTATCGAAGAAACCGGTGCCCCAATCCATCACAATATCTAAAGTGCTTCGAATAAAAAGAACTGCAACTCCCAACGCAATGGGAACATCGATATTTAATATTTTGGAACGAAGACCCTTATATGCTGAAGTAAAATATCCACTTGCTGAATAAAAAACAACCGGAAGCGAAAACGCAAACATCAACCAACGGAAAAAAGGTTTGAATTGGTCCAGCCAAAATTCGGAATGTTCAAAATATTCCGGGAACGAAAGGAACATCACATTCCCAAAGGCAAAACCCGCGATGCCCAATTTATAAATTAGGCTTCGGTTGATATATTTTTCCTTTTTATCTGAATCGTCAAGTGAAATGTAGGGGTCGTAACCTATTCTGCTTAAAAGAATAACCAGATTTTTAAGTGAATTTTCGGCAGTCCGCGTTTCGCCTAAAGCTTCAGCGGAGAAGCCTGTAAAAGTTATGCGAACGGTTTTTTCAGGAAAATTTACCTGTGAAGATTTTACAGCGGGATTAAGTTTGTTAAGATTTTCAAGAATCCAAATACAACTGCTGCAATGGATTGAGGGAATTAAAAAGGAAACAATTTGCATATTGCCATCGTTGAATTCGATGAGTTTTTCAACAATAGCTTCATTGTCAAGAAAATCATATTTTCCGGCGATTTCCTTGGGGGAAATGCCTGGAGTTTTTTCAAGGTCGTAATAATAACTTAGATCGTTATCGTGCAGAATATCGTAAACGGTTTCGCAACCGTGGCAACAGAAAGACTTTTCATCGTGTTTAATTTCAATGTTCAAACACGCATCGCCACAATGGAAACAGTTTACCATCAATCTAAAATTTGCTCGTTATACCTGTTGCAAAGGTTAGGAATGTTAGCTTTTTAAAAAATGATAAATATCACTTAACCTTTTTGCAACTACTAATTTAACTCTTTTTGACGCTACAAGTATTTATGCCAAAAAGGGTGTAAAGTGGGCAAAAACTAACGAAACTGGTTAAAACAAAAATTCCAGCAAGTACTAGTAGCACAATACCTAAAATACCATTAATAACTTCAAAATAATACAAAGCCACCACAATTGCAGCTATCAAAATTCTAATTGTACGGTCTGCGCCGCCCATGTTTTTTTTCATATCTCGAAATTTAATTGTTTTATAAAAAACATAATTATGGAAATTTAAAGAAACTAATGTAAGAAAATTTAGGGGTTTTTGGAGTTTTGGAAAAAGATGTTTTTAAAAAAAAGTATAGCAACAGCCAATGGAAATGCTAAACTGAAAATTGCCAACAGAGCGTAATAAGATGAAAAAAAAGGCAATTTCAACCAAAAAGCAAAAGCCTTGTAAAAAATGAGAGATTCCGTTGTTACAAAGGCTAAAAGAAAAATCCAAATGAAGCTTTTTGGAAGACGAAGCAATTTAAAATAGTTCAAAAAGGCAAGTAAAGCTGTAATTACAATTCCGAGGAAAACCAAGTGGAGATAACCAATCACAAAATCTTTGAGCCTAAAAGCCAAGTCGGCAATATATGGAATTGCTGATAAGAGTTGCATCAATATCTTTACAATCATTAAACTTCCGGCGATCTTCAGAAGAAGGAAAGCTCGGGATGTAAAAGATTTTTTCAAAATTGGGAAATGTTCTTTCAGCAAAAAATACAGTTCATAAAAAGCCAAGCCTTGCGCCACGGCTCCTGCCAATCCGAATATGTAAAAAATAATTGGCGGAGCAAACCAAAGCACCGAAAGAAACACGGTAAATAGTATTCCGAAATTCAATAGAAGAAAAAAAGATTTCAGTTTTTCGGAATTGAATTGGATTCCCTTTTTTTCAAAAATATAAAACAGCACTCCCAAAAGAGCCAAAATAAACCAGCCGTTATATTGAAAATGGAGATAAAAATAAATTGAGGTTTTGTACCAAATGGATTCCGGTCCCAACGTTGCCATTACGCCCCCAATTGCCCAAGGCCCAATACTGGAAAGGACGAGGTATAAAAGTGAGGTTTCTATAAGTTTCCACGAAAACCGTTTTTTAAATTTCTGCGGAATATACTTCATCGCAAACCAAGTAAACCAATAGGAAGCAAACAAAAAAAGTGTAGAAAATATTATGGAAAACAGCGCGTAGCCCTGAAGCGGAAACGTCACCAACATTCCCACGATGCAAAAATTCGTAAAATAAAAGATGCGTTTGTAAAGTTTAGGCTTTTGCGCTTCGGAAAGAAAAATCTTATAAATTAAAGTCGTCAATCCCAGATAAATCCAACCCAATAATGCGGTGTGGGAATGGGCGTGCAGAATAAATTTATAATTCAGTGGAATGGGCGTTATGAAGAAAAGCCGAAGTAACAAGCCCATTAAGGCAACGATTAAGAAATACCCCAACGCGATGCCGATATGTTTTTTTAAATCTATCAAGCTTTAAAATTAAAAAAACAGTCCGGAATTTGGCCATAAACATTCATAATTGCCATTCTTCCGAACTGTCCTAAAAACCAATCAAATAAAAAATCTACGATTTGGGGTCAGGGTAAATTTGAATTAGTTTAACGAATTTTTCAATTTCTTTTCTAAATTCAAAGCTTTTGGGAAAAGAATATTGTTTTCCAAATGCACGTGCTGGTGCAAATCCTGTTCAAATTCGTCAAGCTTAGCATAAAATGCACGGTATGTGTTGCAAGCTCCTTGTGGGGGCGTGTAATTGCTACTCAGTTCGGCAATTCTGCGTAGTATTTCGCCAGCTTCTTCGTGTTCGGCTTCCATCATTTTTATAGGGTTTTCAACAGTTCCAAAATGGATTGCAGGAACTTCCTCACCTTCGCGTTCAGCTTTTACCAATTTTTTGATAAAAGGGAAAAGTATCAATTCTTCCTTTTTCATATGTGAAGCCAGCTCTTGAACAACCTTGGTTACCAAAGTCTCTATTTCTGCAAGTTCAGTATAGTGGTGTCCGTGAACGTGATTGACACGTTTAGCATATTGCAAAAGTAATGGGCTGCTTTCTTCCACGTAACCGTGATGCACGTTAATAATATGGTCCGTCAAAAAATCAAGCTTCCAGCTATTGAAATCCTTTGCGCGATCCTGTATGGCATCTAAACTTAAAAGTTCAGTTTCCAAAATTGCTGGATCAATTTTCGCTTTTTCGCAGGCTTTTTTAATACTTATTCCGCCGCCGCAGCAAAAGTCTATTCCGTGCTTTTTGAAAATGTGGGCTGCTTTTATGTTTTCTGTAACCACCTCGGCTACGGTGCGTTCTTGAAGTGTTGTCATGATTTTTGAAGTTTTAATGAATATTTAATTATGCAAATTTCAATAGAAATAAAGGAACAAATTATGACCTTAATCATAAAAACGATATTTTTATCAGAAATAGAGTTCCAAACAAAAATAATTAATTGGTGAATGAAATTAAATCATTCCCAAAAAGGATCGTGATAATCCGAAGTTTTTTCTAAATCGTTATGAATTTCCTCAATTTTTTCAAGTTGCGCTTCAGTTGCCACTTTTTGGATTTCGTTGAATAGAACTCGCTCTTCAAAACGTATATGAGCGTCCAGCTCTTCTTCTAATTGGCTAAGAGATTTCTCTGGATTTTCAGTATCCTTAAAAAGACGCTCTATTCGTCTATGCTCTTTCAGCGCACGAACGATCAATTCATTTTCATGGTCCAATACAGGAAAAACAAATTCTTCTTCTGCTTCAAAGTGTGGTTTTATTTCCTTTTCAAAAAACCAGGCTGCATACTTTTGAAGTCTTTCTGTAGCAATATTTTTACTAAAGCCTTTGCGCAGTTTCCAACTGAAAAGTAGCCCAAAATGATGTTGGCGGCTTAATGGCTGTAATGCTTGGTGTCTTTTTATGGGTTTTTTATTTTCCATTAATTATGGGTTTTCTTTATATTTTATACGTTTGCCACCACATTTTGGACAACGTTCTATAATTCGTTTTTTGTTTTTAAATCCGTCTACATGCTCTACCATAAATTTTCCAACCTTTACATGTTCATCTTTATGGTTTTTTACATCAATCTGCTTATCCTTGGACATTAAGCGGGTTTTGTGATCATATTCTTGATAACCCCAACAAAAAGAACAATTCTTCTCTCCATCTTCATTTTTGACTTCTTCTTTTATTTCTTCTCTCTGTTTTTTTTGAAAAAATGCGAGTAAATTATTAATATAGCCCATTTCTGTTGAATTAAAAAATCTAATACTTTACTGAAAACAAAATCATTCTGGAGCTTGTGGGTTAAGCGGCCGAACGGTCATTTCGCTTATCAGCATATTATCTGGCGTCTGTAGAATATTTAGTAATGTTAAAGCTATATCTTCTACTTGAAGCATATTTCCGTGTGATTTTATTCCCGAGCTTTTAAAAAAACCCGTATCAATAGAACCAGGATTTAAACACGTTACTTTAATATTATCTCCTCTTAATTCCTTAAAAAGTGCTTCGGTAAAACCATTGATGCCATATTTTGTGGCAGAATAAGCGGCACCTTCAGCACGAGTTGTAATACCGAGGATAGAACCGATGTTTACGATATGTGTACTTTCTTTGTTGGCTTTCATAAACTTCACAACTTCTGAAGTTATAAAATACATTCCATTTAAATTGGTATTTATCATTTTATACCACTCCTCGGAAGGCATTTCATCAATTTTTCCGAAAGATCCAGTTCCTGCGTTATTGATCAAAATATCTGGGGATTTTTCTTCGGAAAAAGTTTCGGCAAACCACTTTTTTACTACGCCTTCTTCTGTAATATCAAGACTAACTGGAATAAATTTACTGCCAATATCCTTTTGTAATTTCAGAAGCGCATCGTAATTTCTCGCAAGTCCAAAAACGGTTGCTCCTTCCGCTACCAAGGCTTTAGAAATAGCTGCCCCAAGCCCACTACTAGCTCCTGTTATAATTGCAATTTTATTTTTTATCTCCATTTAAAGCTATAACTTTTCTTCTATGATATTACTGAATATAGCTTCAAAATTCAATTGCTGAAGTATTTTCCATAATCGCAATTGCATGAAAATCTGATACAATTTTTAAACTGTGGTCCACCATTGCCGGAATAATAAAAGTAGTATCCTGTTTAAGTGTATGTTCTGTATCAGGCATTTTTAATACTGCTTCCCCTTTCAAAACAATGATTACCGCCTCTTTTGTACTGTGGTGTAGCGGCATTTCCATTCCTGCTTTAGCGGTTATGTTGAGGGTTTTGAATACTTCGCCATTGGTAAGCGGCGTCATTTCAGGTTTATTTGAATTTTCCATAATTTTTCATTTTTATAATTTTATTTTACATCCACTTTCTCCCCAAAAATCATTTCATCAAAAGAAAGATTTGTACAATTCTGGACTCCAATACATAATAATATAGAACAATCCAAAACCGAAGAAAGCAATCAGCAAAGCCCAAACCCACGCGGGAATAGCTTTTGGCGTTTCAGAGCCTTTTATAACAAAGAAATCCTTGGTTTCACTACCGTATGCATTTATTATCAATGGAACTTGGGTATCAACGGTTTCATTGTCCTTAAGTCCAATAATAGAAATTGAGGGGCCGTTGCGCACCACAAATGGAATTTCGCGAATACCTTCAATTCCATTGGAGGACTTGGCAACAATTTTTAAAGTATGTTTGCCATCGGGAATTTTGGTGGTGTCCAAAACAATTTTTACGGGTGGTGCAAAAGATGCAAATGGTTTTGGGTCTTCATCCAAAAAAACTTTTATGATTCTGTTATCTTCCATAATTTAAAATCCTTCATTTTTAACGATGTTCTTTATATGGTCCGCATTGTTCTCTTTCGGTCTGATTAAATATTTCAGACTCATAAAAAGGGTTCCCACTACAATTATCACTCCCGTCCAAATAATTATATAATCTAATGTTCCTGAAGGACCTGGGCCGTGAGTGATATTCTCAAAGCCAGTCGGTTGGTTCTTTTTACAAACGTCACAGGCCCAACTTAGTTGATTACCCAAAAAAAACAGGACCGCAAATACTGATAGTGTCTTTTTCATTTTCTAATTATTTAGTTCTTTCACAATAAATTCCCTTATCTTTTTTACGTCCTCTTCTTTCACTGCTGGAGCATTATTACCCCAACTGCTGCGCTCATGAGTTGCGATGGCCGCTATTTCGGCATCAGACAGAAGATCTCCAAAAGCTTGCATTACACCATAATCGGGGCGTGCATCATAACCTTGAATAATTATTTTAATAAGCATTTCAGGATCTTGATCATTTACAATCTTACTGCCAGACAATGGTGGAAATGCGCCAGCAATACCTTTTCCCGTATCTTGATGACAAGCAGCACAGGTTTGCTTATACAGATTAGCACCATCAAGGCCGCCACTAGCCTTATCGCCACTCATACCTTCTTCCTGAATTTTTCGCAAGGCAGGAATAAAATCATTCATATTCCCTCCGGGAAGCTCTGTTTGTTGAAGAGATTTTAAATACTCTACCAATAACAGAGCATCTTCGGTAGCAACTACTTTTGTTCCAGGGTTATTAAAATACTCTTTCGGAACGGCAATGGTTCTATCGTCTTTTCCAACCAGGGTGCTATCAACTTCTTTAAATAACCAAGGATATGAAGGCATTACAGATTCTGAAACTACCGCTCTTGGATTGTACAAGTGCAACAAATGCCAATCATCGCTTGGTTGGCGTTTTCCTATGTTCGTAAGATCGGGTCCGGTTCGCTCACTTCCTAAAAGAGAAGGCGATTGTCGCCAAACATCCAATCTTTGTTTACTATAAAAATAGTCTGATGGAATTGAAGGCCGAGCTCCCCAAACATTATCCATTTCAATATTCCGAACCTGCTGTGTATGGCAGGCCATACAGTTTTCCGCAACATAGATGCGAAGTCCTTTTTGCTCGTTTGCGGTTAAGGGTTTTTGGTTCGGAATGGGTTCCGTTTCCTGCATTTGAAATGCGGGAAGTATAGCTATCATTATACTCAATGCTATAAATACGACTCCTGCCGTGAGCACTAAATTTTTATGTTCTTTGTGAAAATTGAGCATTTTATAATCGTATTAAACAGTTATTTCTTCTATTTCATTGGTCTTTACTTCGGTTTTCACTTTTCGATAGTTTTTCACCATATAATAGAAATTATAGACAAATACCAAATGTGAAAGGAACATCAGCGAACCGCCGATGGCACGCCATACCCAATAGGGTTTCATAAGAATAACCGATTCAATGAAAGCTTTTCCCTCTATCCAGCTAAGCCCTTTGTAAGTCCCTCCTGCCATTAGCGAAACCATATAGGCAAAAAGCCCTAGAAATGCCATCCAGAAGTGCGCACCGACCAAAACTTGTGGTGGTTCTTTTCCAGTCATTTTTGGTAGAATTGCATAAATGCAAGCCCATAAAAAGAAGGCGATAATTCCATACATCGTCATATGGCTATGGGCCACGTTAAAATCGGTAAAGTGCCAAACGAAGTTTGTAAATCGAAACGCTTGAAGACTTCCTTGCATAGAGCCAACAAAGTAAAAAATAGTTCCGACCAAAAAGAAAGGCAGTACATAGCTCTTAGAAATATGATTCCAACTGCCGCGCATTGTCATTAAAAAGTTTGTGGTTCCCGCAACTACCGGAATTACCATTCCTGCACTAAAAACAATCGCAACCGTTTGTAACCACCAAGGCAACGGACTAAAAACAAAGTGGTGCGTTCCAATCATAGTATAAAACAACATTTGCGTCCAGAATGCCAGCACTCCCAAGGAATACGAGTAAATTGGCTTGTTCAGTGATGATGGTAGGTAATAATAAACCAGACCTAAAGTAAAAGTCATAAACCACATACCCACTCCTTGGTGCATATAGTATCCTTGAATTACGGTTTCGCCCAATCCATCTTGATAAAAAGGTAAGTAGCCAATGATTGCCAAGACAATGGTCCAAATTAAAGCAGCGAGTATAAACCAGTTTGAAATATATATTTCAGAAATTTTACGGTTCGCAACCGTTTTGTAGAAATTGAAAAAAGTAATAATTAAAGCTATAGCGAAAAGCAGCATAACAGGCCAAATATATTCGCGATATTCACCGCCGCCATTGTTAATACCCCCCATTAAACACAAGCTTCCCAAAACTATAGTTGCATTAATGAGAAACCATCCATACCAAGCCAATTTATAGCTGTGAATTACGGTGTTTGACGTTCTTGCAATAACGAAATATCCCAATCCAATCATAGCCATCGAGGACCATCCCCAAAAAACCATATTAGTATGCACTGGACGCAATCTTCCAAAAGAAAGCCAGGGTTGATGATCCATCTCTGGCCACAGAAATTTCATACCTAAATATTGACCGATAAGAGTTCCCAAGACCAACCATAATGCCGCAGCACCAATATAATAAATTACAATTTTCTTTAAGCCTTCGGGGGTTTCAAGACTCAGCGTTGTTTTCTTTTTTTCATCAAAAAATGCATTGCTTGGTGTGTTGTCAATATGGTGTATCAGCCCCTTTTCATCTACTGCCTGATTTTGTCCGCCCAACTCATCACCAGATAATTTATAGGTGAGTGCCGCCTTTCTTTTTTCGAGTATGGAATCAATCTCACCGCCATCCATTGCGATAATTTCATCGTCAAAAGCCATTTTATTTTTATCGTGCTGTTTTTGCTTCAAAGTATCTATATAGGCATTCAATTTTACCAATAGAATTATCACTGCAATAACCGTAACAATGGCAATTAAAACGAAGGTGCCAATAATACCAGGGCTAGACAACCAGTTTTCTGTTGAAATACTACCTCTATTTTGCGATATCGTCAATTGCGGAATCGATCCCAGAATAAATAGTAAAAACCAATTCATTTTTTTCATTTGTATCTAATATTTATTTTTTATTTACATTTTTATTCTGACAATATTGTCAGAAATAAATATAAATTTTTATCGTTTCAAAAATGACATTCCAATATCCAGTCCATTTGCCAATTCATGCAGACTTGTATTTTCCAACATTACTCTAAGATTATTTCGAATATCAACAAATTTGTTGTGCATCGGGCAAGGTTGGCGTTCATCGCAGGAATCAAATCCCAGCGCACACCCCACATAAATTGAATCGCCATCAATAGCCGCTACGATATTACTTAATTTAATTTTTTCAGCACTACCTCTCAAAACCTCAAATCCTCCGGTAGGACCTTTTAGCGATGTCAAAATATTTTGCTTAGCCAATTGGTGCAGAATTTTAGCAGTAAATGCCTCGGGAGAGTCGATGCTTGAAGCTATCTCCTTCAAGCTAACGCGATTGCCAGAGGCAGATTGCGATGCTATATACACAGAAGCCTTTATTCCGTATTGGCATGCTTTTGAAAACATAATTTGCTTTTATCTTTGCAAAGGTATACAAAAATCCATTTCTGATAAAGTTATCAGAAATAAAATATTCCCAATCAGATTTCCTAATTGATTATCTGAAAGTTACAGTTTAAGAAAAGTCTCCCCTTTCCGAAGTTTATCGGCTAGCTGGAGCACGGTAGTATTTTCGCACATTCGTTTTAATCCATTACGAACATCCTGAAATTGATCATGAACTGGACAAGGATATTCAGAAGAACACTCTGGTAATCCTAAGCTGCATCCCCTAAATATTGCATCTCCATCAATACTCGCAACAATATCAGCAAGTGTAAGCTTAGAATCTTTTTCTAAATAAAAACCTCCACTTGGTCCTTTTTTTGATAAAATTATTCCGCCTCGAGCAAGTTTTTGGCAAATTTTTGCGGTAAAAGGTTCTGGAGAATCTACGGCTTTAGCTATTTCATTTACATTCGGGCGCTTGTCCTGTTGTGATTGTTCAGCTATAAATAATACTGCCCTTATACCGTATTCACATGCTTTTGAAAACATATTTTTTCGTTTTATTCAAAAATAAACAATAGAATGATTATTTAAAGACATAATTGTCCTTAAAAAATCAGCAAATAATAATTAATTATTAAATCTTTTTCTGGCTTCAATTTCCAACGCCTCCCGAAGTTCGGGATGGGCAATGGAGATTAGTGCCTTGGCCCGTTGTTCCAAGCCTTTTCCAAAGAGATTCACAACACCATACTCAGTAACAACGTAATGAACATGGGCTCTCGTTGTAGTCACGCTTGCACCTTCCTTTAAAAATGGTGTAATTTTCGAAAGCCCTTTATTCGTTACAGAAGGCATCGCAATAATGGGCTTCCCTCCTTCCGAAAGCGAGGCGCCGCGAATAAAATCCATCTGCCCGCCCACGCCGGAATATTGGTACGTCCCGATGCTATCGGCACAAATCTGGCCTGTCAAATCAATTTCTATAGCGCTATTGATGGCGGTAACTTTTGGATTCCGACGAATGATTGCAGTATCGTTGGTATAGGACGCCTCCTTAAAATGAACAATTGGGTTATCATTAATAAAATCATATAATTTTTGTGTACCCATTGCAAAGCAGGTAACTATTTTTCCGGGTTTGACCACTTTTTCCTCACCAGTGATTATTCCTTTTTCAATTAATGGAAGAATTCCGTCGCTGAACATTTCGGTGTGTATTCCAAGCCTTTTGTGGTTATGGAGATTGTGAAGTACCGCGTTGGGAATATTGCCAATACCCATTTGCAACGTGGCACCATCTTCAACCAATCCAGCTACGTGCTTGCCTATAATGGCTTCAACTTCTGTAGGTGTTCCCAATATGGAAGGGTGAATAGGCTCATCAATTTCTACAGCAAAGTCTATATTTTTTATATGAATAATGCCGTCGCCATGTGTTCTCGGAACTTTCGGATTTATTTGTGCAATTACTTTTTTGGCAGTTTGAATGGCTGACAAGGTAACATCCACTGAAACACCAAGCGAGCAATATCCATGCTTGTCTGGAGACGAAACCTGAATAAAAGCAACATCCAACGGTAGAATATTTCTTTTGAAAAGCCAATGGATCTCACTCAGAAAAATAGGAATGTAATCTCCGTGAGAATTATTAATGCCCTTCCGCACATTGTCGCCTACAAAACAACTAGAAAGATGGAAGGCATCGGTATAGGGTTCCATGGTGTACTTGGCTTCCCCGTGGGTATGAATTTGTATTATTTCAACATTTTTCAGTTCGGTATATCTTTCGCACAATTTGTCTATCAACAAATTGGGAGTCATGGCGGCGCCCTGAAAAAATACGCGATTATTTGATTTTACTATAGATACAGCCTCTTCGGCAGAAACGATTTGCATAAGTAGCCCCCTAATCCCCAAAGGGGAACCCAGGATGGGTTTTAAATTAATAATTTATGCAAAGGTTAGGAATCTCATGGTTTTTAGAAATGATATTGGTCAGATATTTGTAAAATTGATGGTTTGAATCACGACTAAAGGGAACCAAGACTAAAGGAAACCACGAAACACGACTTAAAAGAAACACGATTTCTTATAGGTCGTGGTTCAAACCGTCGTGGTTCGCAATTCTTTTTACGCCTTTACTGCCGTGGTTTTCAAAATATCGCTCACAATAGAAACCCCTTTATCAGTGTTGTACCAAATTTGTAGCATTTCCTTGAAGGCATCGTCAATCTTTCCGTGGTGTGACTTGTAATCGTTTAACAATTTTGTTGCGGCTTTGGAACGTGGACCAAATGTTTCAACCACATTGAAATTTTCATCGAGCATAATTACTATGGGAATGGAGCGCGAACCATTTGTCAAAAACGCATCCATCAATTCCGGATTTTCATCTCGAAGTACGATTTTTAAATCGATGTTTTCTGAAAGTTGCGCAATCTTGTTCAAAAAAGGAAGTGTTTGTGCAGCATCGCCACACCAAGGTTCGCTGATTACAAGCCACGTTTGTTTTTCCGAAATATTTTTAAAAACTTCAATGTTTTCTTCTGAAATTTCGGCGGTTTTGTCCAATCGTTTTGTGCGGCTGAAGTTCAATTTTGTATAATCAATCTTTTCTTGCGTTTGCTCGCCGGTGGTTCTGCCCTCTTCCGCCAATTGTTTGAAAAGCAAGTTGTACTGGGTATAGTCCATTGCTTTTTTGACCGAGTTCTCTATTAAATTTTTCATTTTATTCTTTTTAAAATTTTCTTTATTGTAATCTTCGTTATAAAATCCGCCACGATTTTCTTTTCGTTTTAAGGATTGTTGAATTATCAAATGCGCCACATTTACCATATTCCGAAGCTGGGAAAGCGCCGTATTCAATTTATGTTTTTGATATAATGCTTCCATTTCGAAATATAATTTTTCAAGTTGAAGGGAAGCTTTCTTTAAATCATTATTATTGCGAACAACGCCTGCAAATCTTCGCATTAAATGCTGCAGTTCCATTGTTTTCTGCTGAAGATCTTCAGAACCCTGAAACATAACCGTGCCGTTGTCATCCCACTTGGGAATGGTGGTAGTCGTTCGCAAAGGTAGGTTCTTACTTATGTATTTAAAAATTCGATCTGCATAAACTAAAGCCTCTAACAATGAATTTGAAGCCAAGCGATTGGCGCCGTGCAAACCTGTATGCGAACATTCGCCGCAGGCAAAAAGATTTTTCAATGAAGTTTTGCCATTAATATCTACAACCACGCCACCACACAAATAATGCGCTGCCGGAACTACTGGAATCCAATCTTTCGCAACGTTAATATTTTTCTGTAAACAAGTTTCGTATATGTTTGGAAAATGTTGTTTGAATTCACCAATATCTAAATGTGTGCAATCCAAATAAACACAGTCATCACCAGATTTTTTCATTTCGGAATCTATGGCGCGCGAAACAATATCACGTGAGGCCAATTCGCCCCGCGCGTCATAATCAAACATAAACCGTTCGCCATTTTTATTCCGAAGAAACGCCCCAAACCCACGTACAGCCTCAGAAATCAAAAAGGATGCGCCGTTGTTTCCATCGTAAAGCGCAGTGGGGTGAAATTGGATAAACTCCATATTTTCAATTCGAGCTTTTGCACGATACGCCATTGCAATACCGTCGCCTGTGGCAACTGCGGGATTGGTGGTGTGGCCGTAAACTTGCCCCATTCCGCCCGAAGCGAGCGTGGTGCAATCTGCTTTAATGGTAAAAATACTTCCCGAAATCTGGTCCAAAACATACGCCCCGTAACACGAGATTTCTTCACTTTTGCTAGTGGGCAAATGATGCTCGGTAATTAAATCTATCGCAAAATGATGCGGGAGCAATGTGATGTTTTTTAAATGGTTTACACGGGCCAAAAGAGCACGCTCAATTTCGTTGCCTGTGGTATCTTTATGATGGATTACCCTAAATTCGGAATGGCCCCCTTCCCTGCCCAAAGTGAGTTCGCCGTCGGCATCAGTGTCAAAATTGGCGCCCCAGTCCATCAATTCGCGCAATCTTTTGCGACCTTCCTTAATGACCATTTCCACGACAGTTTTATTGCAAAGTCCATCGCCAGCAAGCAGGGTATCTTCAATGTGTTTTTGAAAGGAATCTTCCTTTAAATCAAAAACCGCCGCCACGCCGCCCTGGGCGTATTTGGTGTTCGATTCGGCCTCATCTGCTTTGGTAACAACCGTTATTTTTTTCCTTGGAAATTTCTCAGCGAGTTTCACCGCGAGTGTCAAACCCGCAGCTCCAGAACCGATAATTAAAAAATTGGTTTCCATCATTATTTTGATAATTCCAGCATTCGCTCAATGGGCAGAATAGCTTTTTTTCGTATTTCTTCTGAAACCTCTATCTGTGGGGTTTCGTTCAACAAACAATCATAAAGTTTTTGCAAAGTGTTCATTTTCATAAACGCACATTCACTGCAAGCACAAGTATTATCTTCTTCCGCGGGGGCAGGAATCAATACGGCTTGTGGTACTTCCTGTTGCATTTTATGAAGAATTCCTGCTTCGGTCGCAACTATAAATTTTTCCGAAGGATGTTTTTTCACATAATCAATCATTCCTGCCGTGGAGCCTATATAAGTTGCGGTTTCCAAAATATGGCTTTCACTTTCGGGATGCGCAATTATTTTAGAACCGGGATGCTCTTTGTACAATTTCAAAAGTTTATCTATTGAAAATGCTTCGTGCACGATGCACGCACCGTCCCAAAGCAGCATTTCTCTTCCAGTTTTTTTCTGAATATATTTTCCCAGGTTTTTATCGGGTGCAAAAATAATCGGCACGTCTTTCGGAACGGAATTCACGATTTTTTCGGCGTTGGAAGAAGTACAAATAATATCGCTTAAAGCTTTTACTTCCGCAGAACAATTAACGTAGGTAATCACCGTATGATCCGGATGAGCGTCAACTAATTTTTTAAAAGCATCCGGCGGACAGGAATCTGCCAAGGAACAACCCGCCATCAAATCTGGCAGCAAAACCTTTTTGTTGGGGTTCAATATTTTGGCGGTTTCGGCCATAAAATGAACGCCTGCAAATACAATTATTTCTGCATCGGTTTCGGCCGCTTTTTGTGAAAGACCCAAACTGTCGCCCACATAATCTGCCACTTCCTGAATTTCGGGCACTTGATAATAATGTGCGAGAATTACGGCGTTTTTTTGCTTTTTCAGTTTAGTTATTTTTTGATGTAAATCCATCTTTTATGGTTTAATTTTTTGAAGAAATGCTTTGAATAAAGGAAATGCAACAATAGAAAGTGAAACGAAAATTGCAATCCCAAAAATGAAAAACGAAATGTAATACGGAATGAGTGAATCCTGCATTTCAGAAAACGATCCATCTCTTGAAACGTACATCCAATAGCTTCTTTTAGCTCCCGCTATTATGAGGGAAACAAAAAATATAAACAGTGAAATATTGAATGAAACAAAGCCTCTTTTCACCCATTTTCTATCTGTTTGAAAGTTCGGATAAAGCTGATGAACGATAAAAAACAATGCCGAAAAAAGGATGGTTGTATTAATGCCTATAGTGGTTCCCATTGAATGTGCCACCGTAATATGTGTGCCGTGTGTAAAGAAATTGATAGCGGGAATAGAAAACAATAATGCGAGAATTATGTTTATAAAAATCCAAAAATCTGTGGCCAGTAAAAACCGATATGCCATCGGATTGTTATCCTTTTCAACTTTTAAAACCGAGCGTTTCCAGTTGTAAAT
>JBBQUI010000017.1:0-27650 GCA_038212575.1 Flavobacteriales bacterium | reverse complement strand
TGAAAGTGCTTTCACCTTTGTTTTCGGCGCCAATGGATTTTCCGTTCCATTTAATTAGAATTTCAGAATCGTCTATTTTACGGTTGATGCTGTCAATAGTGAAGTTGAAATAACGTGTGACGGTAGCTTCCGAGGGCCATTTTAATTTCAGTTTTTTTCCGCCTTGGGAAGCTGAAACCAATTGTTTTGCATTCTCCAAAGAAATAACGTCGGAGGCTTCAAGCGATGCTTCAACGTATTGCCATTGCTTACTGTAGCTTTGAAGTTTGCCAATATCAACTTTGAAATTTGGCGTGATTGTATGAAAACTGAAGGTGTAGGTTTTGAATTCTTTGGAAATGTCTTCGTAAAACTTATCCAATTTCACTGTAACTGTATATTCCGTGTCTGGTTTTAAATATTTCGAAGGTTGAAAAATGAGGGTTTTGCCGTTTTCAACAATAAGTTTGCCTTCGGTTTTTGGTGAAATTTTTAAATATTCTTCAGCAGAAAGTTCCTGTGTCAATTCAAATTGTTCCAAAGGTTTTGCAAGTTCCACACGAATATCTGTAGTGACAGATTGGTTTCCGTAGGTATTATAAGAAATATAATCCTTGAATTTAAAGAGATTATCGGTTTCAGAATATTTGTCTTTGTCTTTGCATGAAAACACGAAAAGGAGAATTAAAATGGGCAGAAACTTGAGGGCTGTTTTCATAGACGATGGTTAAAAAGTATTTAAAATTAAGGCAAAATGATTGGGCCACAAAGCAAAACCAATTCGTTTTGTTTGAAAAATCTACTTAAATACGTTTTAAGGGTGGGTGGGTTAATTTGGAACGCAGAACCGTTTTAAAATCGTATTTTACAATTTAACATTTGGGACGGAATTAACAAAACCTGTATTCATTTCTTATTTCTCGCCTTCGTAAATTTTAATAATTAATTCTCCTTTTGAATTCATTGTAGCGCGATACATTCCGGAAGTGTTGAATTCCATCGCTACATTGCCGTTTTTGTCGATGGCAACAATGCCACCATCGCCTCCCAATGCTGGCACTTTTTTCTGAATAACTTCTGAAGCTGCTTCCTGCAAAGTCATTCCTTTATATTCCATCAAAGCAGAAATATCATAAGCAACCACGGCACGAATAAAATATTCTCCCCAACCGGTTGAAGAAACCGCACAGGTTGCATTATTGGCATATGTTCCAGCACCAATAATTGGCGCATCGCCAATGCGGTTCCAGCGTTTGTTGGTCATTCCCCCTGTTGAAGTACCAGCGGCGAGATTGCCATGTTTGTCCAATGCGGCACAACCAACAGTTCCGAATTTTGAATTTTTGATAAATGGATCTTCAAAAGAAACTTTCTTTTCATTGCTAATTTTTTCTTTCTCCAAAACCTTTTGTAACGACTCATATTTGTTTTGGGTATAGAAATAGGAAGTATCCATCATTTTATACCCCAATGTTTGGGCAAATTCCTCCGCACCAGCTCCGTAAAGCATCACGTGTTCACTTTTCTGCATTACATCTCTGGCTAAATCTATTGGGTTTTTGATGTGCTTTACTCCTGCAATGGCTCCAGCGTTCAATGTTTTTCCATCCATAATGGAGGCGTCAAGTTCGTTGGAACCTTCATGCGTAAATACTGCACCTTTTCCTGCATTGAACAGCGGAGAATCTTCCATAATATTTATAGTATGCGTAACAGCATCTAAAGAACTGCCGCCATTTTTCAAAATTTCATAACCTGCGGAAATGGCTTCTTTCAGCTTAGCTTTATAAGCCAATTCCAAGGAATCGCTCATATTTTCTTTTAAGATGGTTCCAGCGCCTCCATGAATAACAATTCCGAAGTTTTCTTCCATTTTAATTGAATTTTCTGAAACTTTTATGACTTCAGAAGCAGGTTTTTCTTCGTTTTTACATCCAAAAAGCAAAGAAACCATAAAAAAATATGTTAAAATTTTAACCATGACAGCTGTTTTAATTAAACACTAATATACGTGAAAAATATAATGTTTATAGTAGTTAAGCTATATTTTGTCTAACTTTTTAAATATTAATTTTATTCATTTATCCGATAAAGTGCAATATTTTTTCGATTAAAAGCATTTTCGTTCAATAATTTTTATATATTTGAATCAACATCATGCCCCAAATTTGATGTTACCCAAATTATGCACCTACTAAAAAGCAACCTACTTGCAATGGCATTGCTATGCCTAGTCATCACCTCTTGCTCGAAAGAGGATTCTGTTGAAGTTGAAGCCGCTAAATATGATATTGATTTGGCTTTAGCTCAAAAAAATGATAGCGATATGTCCGCCCGTATTTTAGAGCTGGTTAATATTCATCGCGATTCTCTGGGCCTTTCCACTCTCAAAATGGACAATCAATACGCCTCTGCTTTCGCTGTAGATCATACACAATATATGATTGATAAAGAGCAGATAAACCACGACAATTTCGGCTATCGTTCCGAAGGTATAAAATATCACGATGGCGCAGAAGTAGTGGGCGAAAATGTAGCTTATGGCTATGATACCGCCGAAAAAGTTATGAACGCTTGGCTAAAAAGCCCCGGTCACAGAGCCATTATTGAAGGTAATTTTACGCATACAGGCTTTGGGGTAATGAAATGCGCCAAAGGCAGAAGCTATTACACCGAACTCTTTTATAGAAAGTAACCTCACATCCCTTTTCTATTAGACCATTTTGCCGTATTTTTACGTAACAGTAAAAAATACGGCAATGGCTATTAAAAAACCTTTCAACCTGAATAAGTGGATTGAAGAAAACCGCGACCTACTAAAACCGCCGGTGGGAAATAAAAATTTATATGTTGAATCTGACGATTATATCGTAATGATTGTTGCTGGTCCCAACGCCCGAAAGGATTACCACTACAACGAAACCGAGGAACTTTTCTATCAACTTGAAGGGAACATTCAGATTGCTATTCAAGAAAATGGCGAAAAGAAGGTGATGGAGCTTGGTCCCGGAGATATGTATCTGCATCCCGGAAAAGTACCTCATTCTCCTGGCAGAAGTGCCGGTTCAATAGGTTTGGTTATTGAAAGAAAGCGCGTTGACATTGACGGAAAAGATGGCTTGCTTTGGTTTTGCGACAATTGCAACAATAAATTGTATGAAGTTTACTTTCCTTTGAGCAATATTGAAACAGATTTTCTGAAACATTTTAAACATTTCTACGGAAGTAAAGAACTGCGCTCTTGTGATAAATGCGGAACCGTGATGGAAAGTGATCCGCGTTTCACACAAGATTAACACCATATTTTCCAAACAGATACCGTTTCATTTTACTTTCTACAGCGCATTGTGTACCTTTGCGCTTTATAAATTTTCGAATAAAAATCATAACTATATGCAAGTAACAACCACTAGCTTCGGGATTGAAGAAGCATTGGAACAATTAGGAATTAAAGAAGTAAACAAAGGAACTTCCACTGGAAAAAACTGGTTTTCCGAAGGCGAAGAGTTCTCTTCGTATTCTCCCGTGGATGGAGAAGTAATTGCGAAAGTAACCACAACTTCAAAAGAAGATTACGAAAAAGTAATGGAAAGTGCCACTTCAGCATTTAAAGAATGGAGAATGAAACCTGCACCGCTACGTGGCGAAATTGTACGTCAATTTGGTGATGAATTGCGTAGATTGAAAGAACCATTGGGAAAATTGGTTTCCTATGAAATGGGAAAAAGCTACCAAGAAGGTTTGGGAGAAGTTCAGGAAATGATTGATATCTGCGATTTTGCCGTCGGTCTTTCGCGCCAACTTCACGGTTTGACGATGCACAGTGAACGCCCCGGACACAGAATGTATGAGCAATATCACCCGCTTGGTGTGGTTGGAATTATTTCAGCCTTTAACTTCCCAGTAGCCGTTTGGGCCTGGAACACAGCATTGGCTTGGATTTGTGGCGATGTTTGCGTTTGGAAACCTTCAGAAAAAACACCTTTATGTGGAATTGCCTGCCAAAAAATTGCTGCAAAAATATTGGCAGATAACAATTTGCCGGAAGGTATTTCTTGCCTAATCAACGGCGATTACAAAGTTGGTGAAATGATGACCAACGACAAGCGTATACCTTTAATTTCAGCAACTGGCTCTATTAGAATGGGAAAAATAGTTGCACAAGCCGTTGCAGGACGTTTAGGAAAATCATTACTTGAACTTGGAGGAAACAACGCGATAATCGTTACCCCAGACGCAGATATTAAAATGACCGTTATCGGTGCTGTATTTGGCGCTGTGGGAACTGCCGGACAACGTTGCACCTCAACCCGTAGATTGATCATTCACGAAAGTATGTATGACAAAGTGAAAGACGCTGTGGTTGATGCATACAAACAACTTCGCATCGGCAATCCTTTGGACGAAAAGAACCACGTTGGGCCACTTATCGACAAAGATGCAGTAAAAATGTACAACAAAGCCCTTGAAAAAGTTGTGGAAGAAGGTGGAAACATTATTGTGGAAGGCGGAGTACTTGAAGGTGAAGGCTTCGAAAGTGGCTGCTACGTAAAACCAGCAATTGCTGAAGCTAAAAACAGTTTTGAAATCGTACAGCACGAAACCTTTGCGCCTGTATTATATATGATGAAATACAGCGGCGGTGTTGAAAACGCAATCGAACTTCAAAATGGTGTTGTACAAGGTCTTTCCTCTGCAATTATGACAAATAATTTACGCGAGGCAGAACATTTCCTTTCCCAAGCAGGAAGCGATTGCGGAATTGCAAACGTAAACATAGGAACCAGCGGTGCCGAAATTGGCGGTGCTTTTGGTGGCGAAAAAGAAACTGGCGGCGGACGCGAAAGTGGAAGTGACGCTTGGAAAATCTATATGCGCAGACAAACCAATACAATCAATTATACTACTGAATTGCCGCTTGCGCAGGGAATTAAGTTTGATATAGCCCCCTAACCCCCGAAGGAGGAACTGTTGCGAAACATGAATTAAAAAACCTCACAGGTCTTTAAGACCTGTGAGGTTTTTGTTTGGTTAAAACTCCTCCCCTTCGGGGAGGCTGGGAGGGGCTTTCCCCCTTCGGGGGTTAGGGGGCTTACACTACCCCATTCGCCTCAACCCATTTAAAACGATTGGCGTCCTGCGGAATTTTTATACGTTCGGCAATCCGAAGCATTCGTGATGGTAATTTTAGAAGATAGTCACGTGCTTTTTCAGCATCATCAGTAAGATTTGTAATTTTTGAAATTTCCCAATGGGCATTCAATTTTTCTAGAATATCAATATAATCGTAAGTGGTGTAAACACCCAAACGCTGTGCGGCATTACTGAAATCATCAAAAGCCGATGCCATTTTTCCGCCGCTTTGGCGAAGATTTTGGGCAGGCATAATGATTTTTTTCTGCATCATATCTGCAAAGGCAATCATCATTTCGCTAGCATCGTATTCAAAAATTGTTTTTACAAATTGACGATATGCCAAATGATGGCGCATTTCATCACCAGCAATAATATTGCACATTTTTGAAAGCATTTTATTGCCTTTATCTTTTGCAATTTTTCCAACACGCTTGTGTGAAACATTGGTTGCCAATTCCTGAAAACTGGTATAAATAAAATTTCGGTACGGATCGCGACCTGTTCCAACCTCAAAACCGTCATTAATAAGGTGCTGTGTAGTTTTTTCGACTTCTTTCATATTTACCCTTCCAGATAAATAGAGATATTTATTCAAGGTATCGCCGTGACGGTTTTCCTCGCCCGTCCAATGGCGAATCCATTTGCTCCAGCCGTTGCGGCCGTGCTGGTCTATACCTTCCATATCCATCAACCAACTTTCGTAGGTTGGCAACGCTTCTTCCGTAACCATATCGCCAACCAAAACAATCCAAAAATCATAACCTAGATCTTTGGCTTCTTCGCGCAGCTGGGTTACCTCATCCATATAATTTTCTTTCTGAAAATTAGGCAACATATCTGTTGGTTGCCAAATTTCATCCACAGGAATAAGGTATTTGTCAATATAACTGTCGATTTCTTTTTCTACAGTTTGCATTACTTCCAACCGAATATTTTTAAGCGCCATTGTTGTATTTTAGATAGATTGCACAAATATAGGAAGTGCCGTGCTTTTTTTGTAATAAAGAATTCTTAATTCCGCCCTTTTTCGTCGGGATAGAGTTTATAAACGGATTCGCTTTGCCAAATTTCTTTGGAATCTATATCCAGCATCGAGATTTTTCCTTTGAATGCCGCACCTGTATCGACGTTCCACACGTTGGCAAAATTTGCGGGTTTCTCAAATCCAACTCGGGTTACTGGCGTGTGACCGATATAAATTTCTTTGAAAAGTTTCAGACGTTTTGGGTATTGGTCATCTTCTTCGGAAATTGAGGAATCCATTGCACAGGCCATTTCCCAAAGTGTTCGGTCCCAATAAACTAAATTTGGATAATACTCGTGTTGTGGACCGTGTTGATTTGTAAAGCCCGCATGAAGAAAAAGGCGGTTTTCAGAATCTATGTAATAATTTTCAAGATTTTCGAAAAACTTAACGTTTTTTTCCTTTTCTGATTCGGAAAACTTCGCATAACTTTTAATACTGCTTTCTCCGCCTTGGCTTAGCCACATTGGGTTGCTTTCACCAAACTTTAGATATTTATATAACAGTTCATCGTGATTTCCGCGAAGGAAAATACAATCATTAATTTCTGAAAAATCAATCAAATAGGAAACCACTTCAGCAGATTCGCTCCAACCATCCACGTAATCGCCTACAAAAATATATTTTGTGTCTTTCGGAAGATTTGTAGTTTCAAGCAACTGCTTTAATGCTTTAAAACCTCCATGAATATCACCAACTACAACTGTTTTCATGTTTTAATTATAACTAACTTTTCTTAAAATACGCAGTGATTCCTTTAAAAGTTGATAGGCTTCTGCATCATAATCCCTCAAAAATTCCTTGGCTTCCTGCAATTTTTCCTTGGCTTCCTCAAAATCGTTCAAATAACAAATAAGATAGGTTGAAGGAAGATTGCGCAAATCTTTTTCTTCGGAAGCATTCAGTGGAATATTCTTTTTCAACTTTTCCAGCACGGCATTATTTGAGTTGTAAATATGAAAAAGTGTCTTTTTGTTGAACCGCGGCGGCTCAAAAATAAGTTTGGAGTCCATATTGTAAGAACCGTTTTCTTTGAAGTGAATCGTCACTTCTTCCAATGGATAATATTTAAACTGTTCGTTCAAACCTAAATGCACATATTCAACGGTTTTAAAATAATCCTCGGTAAAAGTGATACTGATTTCATCCAAAGCCGAATAAAAAAGGCGAACCTGTTCGTTGATAAGCTCAATATCAACGCGGGAATAGTAGGTTTTGTCTTTTAATTTTTTAGGATTTCCGGCCCAACAAACCACAAACTGTTCCTTAAAGACTTTATAATGGTTTTCTAAATCTTTGTGCCGATTGTTGGTAAAATCCATCACGCCGTCAAGTGTCAATTCAATATTGTTTTTTGCTGCATTTTCAATGGATTTTACAATTTCAGAATTCACATCCTTTATTTCAATATCAAAATCCTTTGGCATCGAAATACTACCATCACGAAGAAAAATGGAGCCGCCCCAGTATTTCCAAATGTTTTTTCGCAATGACGTGATCATTCCGTTTGGGCGAATGGTTACCAAACCCACCACTTTGTCCGATGGTAAATTTGGAAACGCCACATTTTCATAAATGATCAAAGGAGCGTTGGTGAGGTAAGCATTTACCAAGTTTTGAATTTTACTATCATCAAAAAAATCTACACCATTTATTTCATTAGTTTCATCTTCAACACCTATAACAATGAAGGAATTGTTCGCAGGATTGCTATTGCTGAGCGCGCAAATGTGTTTCAGAAATTTTGCCTTTCCTTCTTTGGTCCCCAAATCAATTTTTCGCTTTTTATCATAGAAACTGCTCTCGTCGTTATGGGCGAGTAGGTTTTTTATAAGAAGTCTTTTGTTAATCATTATTGTTATTACTTATTCTTTATTATAATTTTTTATTTTTGGAATTAGTCAAACTTCGGGCCCTTGCGTTCAGAATTTTTTAGATAGTTCATGAATTTGGAAATTTGGTCTATTTCATTTTGAGTTTTTTCCAATAATGAATCAAATTGTTTCTGACAAATATGTTTTCGGTCAAGCGCCCTACATAATTGGGATTGAGTCTCACAACACGACCCTCTTGAATAACTTAGAAAATTTATAAATTCTCTATTTCCACCACGACCAAAGCCTTCGGCAATATTGTCCATTATTGATCCCGAAGAACCATTTATTTGATCTCTAAGTTTGAAATCGCTACCCAATGGCGTTGAAATTATTAAATCCCAAACATCATTACATATTTCCTGAGCCAATTTATATATCTCCAGTTCTTGATATGAATTATAATGGGCCATTTTCTTATTTATTATTATTTATTGTTATTTTCTATTACTATTATTTGTAATTATTCTGTGAGTTATTTCAAAACCAATAAAAAATAATAATAGAAAATAAAAAATAGTTAGTTCTTATTCACAATCGTAGAAGAGGCCTGATCCAAACACATAACCGTCAAATCTGCAATATTAACGTGCGGCGGACGGGTTACAGCAAACCAAATAATATCTGCAATATCTTCAGGCTTTAAGGGCGTAAAACCTTGATATACCTTTTCGGCTCTTTCAGAATCGCCTTTAAACCGCACTTCGCTGAATTCAGTTTCTACCATTCCCGGGTTTATTGCGCCCACTTTTATTCCCTTTCCGTTTAAATCCAGTCGCATTCCTTGGTTTATGGCATCGACGGCGTGTTTGCTGGCACAGTAAACGTTACCTTTTGGATAGACTTCCTTTCCGGCAGTGCTGCCAATGTTTATAATATGGCCACTTTTTCGCGCTATCATTTTTGGAAGAATTGCCTTGCTCACATACAGCAAACCTTTCACATTAATGTCCAACATTGCGTCCCAATCTTCTGTATTTCCCTCTTGAATTGTATCCATTCCGTGGGCGTTTCCTGCGTTGTTTATTAAAATGTCTATTTCAGAAAAGTTCTTTGGAAGTGATTTTACGGCCGAAAAAACTTCTTCTTTGTTGCGAATGTCAAAACCTAAAGTGTGAACTTGGGTGATGGATGAAAGCTCTTCCGAAATATTTTTTAATCGCTCTTCTCTTCTTCCGCAGAGAATTAATTTTATTCCATTTTTGGCGAAAAGTTTCGCTGTTGCCATACCAATTCCGGAGGTTGCTCCTGTTATAAATGCTGTTTTGTTTTTCATATTAAACTTTTCCTAAAAATACCATTTCTGAAGAATTTAAGAGGATTAAATTCACGTTAATTATATAGTTAAGTAGTGTTAAAGAAAATTTCAATCTTTGAATCAGAACTTACGTTTGTGAAACTAATTCTAAAATTATGAAAATGAAATCCCTATTTAAATTAAGTTTAATTGCATTGTTATTCATAGGATTTGTATCCTGCAGTAGTAAAGATGATTCCAATAATAATGATGGCAAGGCAAAATTGTCACTACGTTTAACAGATGCTCCTGGAGATTATGACGCTGTTTTTATTGATGTTGAAGAAGTAGTTATAAAATACAATGGAGGTCAGGATGATGTTACTCTGGGCATCAATGCTGGCATTTATGATCTTTTAGAACTAACCGCAGGGGTAAATGTGTTATTATTTAACGATGAGATCCCTGCCGGAAGCATTAGCCAAATTCGTTTAGTCTTGGGAGACGAAAATACAATAGTAGTTGATGGTCAGCAGTTGCCTTTAGCAACTCCAAGCGCACAACAATCAGGTTTAAAAATTCAGGTAAATGAAACCCTTGAACCAGGGATTTTATATGAATTTATGCTCGATTTTGATGTAGACAAATCCATTGTTGCTCAAGGAAACGGCGGCTATAGCCTTAAACCAGTAATCAGGGCGACAACCGTGGCTGAAAGTGGTGCAATTTCAGGAACTATTGTTCCTCCCGGAATTATAACAATGATAACAGCAGATAATGGAACTACACAAATTTCAACATACGCAAATCCTTTAGGCGCATTTTTGTTAAGCGGTGTTCCGGATGGAACTTATACAGTTACTGTCCAAGCAGATTTAAATTTGGGAATTCCAACTGTAGTAATTGAAAATGTAATTGTTGTTCAAGGCGAGGTTACATCTATAGGTGAAATTGATTTGGAACCATAAAGCTCAAAAACACACATATTAAAAAAAGAGGAAAAGTTAAACTTTTCCTCTTTTTTTTAACCAATTGTTAACAGGCTTTTTAGCAATTATTGCACAATTTGCAGCCACTTTTTAAAAAGCATTCTACATTGAATCTAAATACAGTATGGAAAATACAAATTCGACCTTTGACATTGGGGCATTAAACGAAAAAATTGAAAGGGAAAGTGCCTTCGTGGACGTTCTTTCAATGGAAATGAACAAAGTAATTGTAGGCCAAAAAAACATGGTGGAACGCCTTATGATCGGTCTTTTGGGCCAAGGGCACATTCTTTTGGAGGGTGTTCCAGGTCTTGCAAAAACACTTGCAATCAATACGCTTTCAAAAGCTGTTCACGGTACTTTTAGCCGAATACAATTTACCCCAGATTTGCTTCCCGCAGATGTTGTGGGAACGATGATCTATAATATGAAGGTGAACGATTTCAGCATAAAAAAAGGGCCGATTTTCGCAAACTTTGTACTTGCGGATGAAATTAACCGTGCTCCAGCAAAAGTACAGTCCGCACTTTTGGAGGCGATGCAGGAAAAGCAGGTTACCATTGGTGAAACTACTTTTAAATTAGATAGGCCGTTTTTAGTCATGGCAACACAAAACCCGATTGAGCAGGAAGGAACTTATCCGTTGCCAGAAGCACAAGTTGACCGTTTTATGTTAAAAACGGTAATTAAATATCCACAGATTGCCGAGGAACAACTCATCATCCGCCAAAACTTAAAAGGCGAATACGAACAAATAAATCCAGTGGCAACAATTGAACAAATTATGAGAGCTCAAGCCGCTGTTCGTGAAGTCTATATGGATGAAAAGATTGAAAAATACATTCTCGATATCATTTTCGCCACAAGGACACCAGAGAATTTTGGCCTTTCCGATTTAAAACCGCTTATCAACTTTGGCGCTTCTCCGCGTGGAAGTATCAACCTCGCCATTGCTGCAAAATGTTATGCCTTTATCCGCCGCCGTGGGTACGTAATTCCCGAAGACATTCGCGCAGTAGTCCACGATGTGCTTCGCCACAGAATTGGCATCACTTACGAAGCGGAAGCCGAAAACATTACTTCCGAAGATATCATCAATAAGATTGTTAATGTAATTGAAGTCCCATAGGATTTACGATTTTAGAATGCCGATTTACGATTTCATTTTGAGCATTAATCGTAAATCTAAAATCGTATATCGTAAATAAAAAATATGGATACTAAAGAACTTCTTAAAAAAGTACGGAAAATCGAGATCAAAACGCGTCGGTTGAGTGATCACGTGTTTGGTGGAGAGTATCACAGTACTTTTAAAGGTCGCGGGATGACGTTCAGTGAAGTGCGCCAATACCAGTTTGGCGACGATGTCCGGAGTATCGATTGGAATGTTACCGCCCGTTACAATGAGCCGTTCGTAAAAGTTTTTGAGGAAGAACGTGAGTTAACACTAATGTTGATGGTAGACATAAGCGGTTCCGAATTTTTTGGAACGCAAGAGCAGTTCAAAAATGAAATCGTTACCGAAATTGCTGCAACCCTTGCCTTTTCGGCGATGCAGAATAATGATAAAACGGGATTGATTCTTTTTTCAGATGAAATAGAACTTTACATTCCGCCGAAAAAAGGAAAATCACACGTACTTCGAATCATTCGTGAATTGATTGAATTCAAACCAAAAAGCAACAAAACCGATTTGGCGAACGCGTTTAAATTTTTAAGCAACGTAATGAAAAAGAAAGCCATCGTTTTTGTCCTTTCAGATTTTATTGCTGATAATTATAGAGATACATTAAAGATTGCTGCTAGAAAACACGATGTTACGGGAATTCGAATTTACGATAAAGCCGAAGAAAACATCCCAAACCTCGGGATGATACAAATGCAAGATCAGGAAACTGGCGAATTGCTTTTGGTAAACACGGGCTCCAAAAGCGTGCGCAACCAATATTACGGTTACCATCGCGAACGGGTAGATTATTTCACCGAATCATTTACAAAAAGTGGCGCCGGTGCTTTAAGTTGTAGGGTTGATGAAAGTTATGTGAAAAAATTGTTGGGTTATTTTAAAAGACGGTAGGCGCGCGATTAATCGCGCGCGTACAAACGTGAGATTTTAGATGTTAGATTTTAGACAAATATCGAATTCATTTCCTGCAAGGTCTTCAAGATCTTGTAGGTATAATAACAGTGCTCTTTTTTCTTTCCTCTTTTTTCTTTTCTCTTTCCTCGCAAACGCACAAGTAACATCCTCAATCGATTCCACAAAAATAAAAATTGGCGAAGAAATTCTTTACACAATAAACGTACAGGCAGACTCTACCGATGTGGTTGTTTTCTCTGAGGAGCAGACTTTCACGCCTTTGGAAATGTTAGAATCCTATAAAACGGATACTACATTTGAAGGCGCAAAATACCGCCTTATCAAAAAATACGGATTGACGCAGTTTGATAGCGGTCATTTCACCATTCCGCCTCAGCGAGTTTTAATCAACAACAAACCATTTTTGACCGATTCCATAAAAGTTGAAGTGAACGATGTGATTGTTGACACCACGAAGCAGAAAATGTTCGATATAAAACCTGCGGTTGAAGTGAAAAGCCCTGCGTTTGATTGGTTGTTGCTACTTTATTGGCTAGTGCCCATTCTTCTAATTATCGGAATTGCCATTTATTTATTCCGAAGAAAAAAACGAAAAGATGCTGCGGAAAAACAATTGCCGCCGTACGAAGAAGCAATCGTTGCGCTAAAAACGTTGGACAACAGCCAGCTGTTGAAAGAAAATAAAAGCAAGGAATATTACAGTAATCTTACCGAAATTGTTAAGCGTTATTTAGATCGCGAAGTGGATGAAGCTGCTTTAGAAAGCACGAGCGACCAACTTATCACCCGTTTGATGATGCACAAAGACGCAGGAAGTTTTGACTTCGATTTGGAAACTATTCGGAAACTGGATTTAATTTTCAAACGTGCGGATTTAGTGAAATTCGCCAAAATGAACCAACAGGCCGGCCAAGCGGAAGTTGACAGAAAAACCATCGAGGAAATCATCAACGAAACCCACGAAGCTGTTCCCGAACCTACCGAGGAAGAACTTTTGGAAAATCAAGAATACCTTGAAAAACGCCGCAAAAGACGCGAACGCAGAAAATGGATTCTGGGAATTTCAGGAATAGTTTCAGCAGTTATTTTGGCGGGAATTGTATACGGAATTGCTACTGGTTTCGACAATTTAAAAGATAAAGTAGTAGGCAACGACCTGCGCGAACTCGCCGAGGGACGATGGATAAAAAGTGAATACGGAAATCCCGCAGTTATTTTGGAAACGCCCGAAGTACTCTTGAGAGTGGAAGCTCCTGTAACAAACGCAGATAAAAGTGTTGTAACCGGAAAAGACTTTTTCACTTACGGCGAAATGAATTCTCCGCTTTACATTATGGTTTCAACAACACAGTTCAGCCAAAAGCAGGACATTGCTTTGGAAACAGCACTAGATGCAGTTTTGGACGATTTGGAACAAAGTGGTGCCAAAAATATGATTGTAAAACGCGATGATTTTGAAACCGAAAAAGGAATAAAAGGGTTAAAGGCATACGGCGAATTCAACGTACAAGTTTCAGACAACAAAGTGCTGAAAAAGAAAAGCACTTATGAGTTATTGCTTTTCGCGCAACAAAGTGGTTTGCAGGAAGTTTTGATTGTTTATCAAGACGATGGCAAATACGCCGAAGAAATAAAAAAACGAATTGAAGCTTCCATAGAGCTTGAAATTTCAGAGAAAGATGGGCAGTAATTTTGAATTTGTAAATCCGCAGTTTTTCTGGTTGTTCCTTATACTTCCGGTACTCGTGCTATGGTATTTATGGAAGCGGAAACAGCAAACTGCTTCCCTTAAAATTTCAAGCATCAGCGGTTTCAAATCTGGGAAAAATTGGTTGGCGCGATTAAAACCCATGCTTTTTGCGCTTCGCCTTTTGGCACTTTCAGCATTGATTATTGCCATGGCGCGCCCAAGAACCATTGACGAATCAACAAAAACAAAAACCACCCGAGGAATAGATATCGTGATGGCGATGGACCTTTCGGCAAGTATGCTGGCGCGCGATTTAAAGCCCAACCGTTTGGAAGCTTTGAAAACAGTAGCCGCCAGATTTATAAACAGTCGCCCTAATGACCGAATCGGTTTGGTGGAATATGCGGGGGAAAGCTATACCCGTACGCCTCTAACGAGCGACAAAAGCATTGTTCTTTCATCGCTAAAAAATATGGAATACAACACGACCATTGAAGGCGGAACCGCAATTGGTTCGGGGCTGGCTACAGCCGTGAACCGTTTAAAAGAAAGCCGCGCCAAAAGCAAAGTGATTATTTTGCTCACGGATGGTGTGAACAACACAGGTTTCATCGACCCAAAAATTGCGAGCGAACTTGCAGTTGAATTCGGAATAAAAGTTTACACTATTGGTTTGGGAAGCAATGGAATGGCAATGTCGCCTATTGGAATTCGGCCTGATGGCGGTTTTCAATACGGAAACGTGCAAGTAGAAATTGACGAGGCGCTGCTAAAAGAAATCGCCAAAAAAACTGGCGGACAATATTTCCGTGCAACGAGCAATACCAAATTGGAGCAGATTTACGAAGAAATAAACAAGTTGGAAAAAACAGACATCGAAGAGTTCAAATACACAAATTATAACGAAATGTTTCGCCCATGGGCAATATTCGCCCTAGTTTTGATTGCTTTTGAATTTTTGCTGCGGATAACAATATTTAAAGGATTTCTGTAGGCGCGCGATTAATCGCGCGCCTACGAATGATTATTAAAAATCGTTTTTAATAGAAAGAAAGAATATTAAAAACCAGCTAATAAAAAATAGCAATAAAGAATAAAAAATGTATCAACTAGAGCAACCCATATATTTCTACATTCTCTTTACCATTCCGGTGATTGTGGTGTTATTTCTATTGGTTTTGGTTTGGAAAAAAAAGGTTCAAAAACGGTTTGTTGACAAGGAACTACTAAAAAAATTGAGCCCCAACCGATCGCTCTTTAAATCTGTTTTAAAAGTTTTGGTGCTTTGCTTAGCCATTGCCTGTATAAGTTTTGCCTTAGTGAACCCAAAAATCGGCACCAAGCTTGAAACCGTAAAACGAGAAGGCGTTGATATTGTTTTTGCATTGGACGTTTCAAAAAGTATGTTGGCGGAAGACATTGCGCCAAACCGTTTGGAAAAATCAAAGCAGCTAATCACTCAAATAATCAACAGTCTTGCGGGCGATAGAATAGGGATCATCGGTTATGCCGGCAGCGCATTTCCGCAGGTACCAATAACCAGCGATTTTTCTTCAGCAAAACTATTTTTAAGTGGAATGAATACTGATATGGTTTCGTCACAGGGAACGGCCATAACCCAGGCAATTGAAATGGCTCAAACATTTTATGACGATGAAGAGCAGACAAACCGTGTGCTTTTTATAATTTCTGATGGTGAAGATCACGAGGGCAACATTTTAGAAATTGCCGAAGAAGCCGCAAAAAAAGGAATCCGTATTTTCACCATTGGGGTGGGAACCGTGGAGGGTGGGCCCATTCCCATTAAGGAAAATGGCATTTTACAATATTACAAACGCGACCAAAACAACGAACAGGTCATCACGCGATTAGGTGAAGAAACTCTTAAAGAAATTGCTAAAACCACTAATGGTGAGTATATTGACGGCTCAAACACCAAAGCTGTTGTGGACCGGATAAAAGCAATTTTGGGCGGGATGGACAAAAAAGAGTTTGAAGCGAAACAATTCACAGATTTTAAAGACCAATTTCAATGGTTTTTGGCTGGGGCATTGTTTTTGCTGGTGTTGGATGTGTTCCTTTTGGAACGAAAAACAGCTTGGCTGGAAAAATTAAATTTGTTTAATGAAAAGGAAAAAGGATAAAAGGATGTTTGTAACTAAAACATTTTTTCAGAAAAAATCATTACGGAACGTTTCATTAGTTATTTGTGCGATATTGTTTTCGTTGAATTCTTTCGCCCAACAACAATCAAAAGAGCAGAAAAAGGAACTGAAAGCAGCGCAGAATTTTTTGAGTGAAGCGCAACAGTCACTTCAGAAAGAAGAATTTCCTTCAGCTGAAGCTGATTACCGAAAAGCCATTTCCCTGAATCCAAAAAGCGAAACCGCGAAATATAATCTGGGAACCGCATACTACGGAAAAGAAAAAAATGCTGAGGCAATGCTTCGCTTCAAACAAGCTTCCCAAACCGCAACTGAAAAAGCGGAAAAACATAAGGCATTCCACAATTTGGGAAATACTTTTATGAATGAGAAAAAATACTCCGAAGCGGTGGAAGCATACAAAAATGCACTTCGGAACAATCCAAATGACGATGAAACGCGCTATAATTTAGCTTTGGCAAAAGATATGTTGGAGAAAAATCCGCCACCACCGCAGGATAAAGACGATAAAAACAAGGATCAGAATAAGGACAACAAAGACCAAGACAAAAAAGATCAGCAAAACCAAGACAATAAAAACAAAGAGGGCGACAAAGGCGACGAGAAAGAAGATAAAGATAAGGGCGACCAAAAAGAAGATAAAAAAGAAGGCGATAAAGATAAAGACCAAGGAAAGCCAGACAAACCAAAAGATGAAGAAGGCGACAAGCCTCAGCAGCAACAACCGGTGCCCGGACAGTTATCTCCCCAGCAAGTGAAAAGTCTTTTGGAGGCAATGAACAACGAAGAAAAAAAGACACAGGATAAAATAAATGCCGAAAAGCAAAAGGGAACAAAAGTGAAAACGGATAAAGATTGGTAGATTATGAAGAAGAAGAATTTTTTATTCCTTTTAGGGTTTGTGTTGTGCAGCATCGCTGCCACGGCTCAAATTCAGTTTGATGCTAAGGTGAGCAAAAAAACGCTGGGAATAAACGAGCGTTTGCGGATTGATTTTGAAATGAACCAAGATGGTGACAACTTTAGACCGCCAAGTTTTGACAATTTTAAAGTAGTGGGCGGCCCGAACCAATCCATCAGCAATTCTTGGGTCAACGGAAAGCGAAGTTTTTCAAAAACATATTCCTATTTTTTGGCGCCGCAAAGTCGGGGACGCGTAACCATCGGTCAAGCAACGATTGAAATAGACGGGGATACCTATAAAACCTTGCCCATAGAAGTGGAAGTTACCGCTGCGGTTGAGGTTCCCAAAGACGGTAATAACGCAGATTATGTGGCCAGTGAAAATGTGCATTTGGTTGCGGAAGTTTCAAACGCTAATCCGTATTTGAACGAGGCAATTACGGTTACCTATAAATTATATGTTTCGCACGATGTAAGCATTACAAGCCAATGGCGCGAGATAGACACTCCAAAATACGCCGATTTCTGGAGCCAGAATATTGACAATCAAAGCAATTTTAAGGTTTCCGAAGGGAAATACAACGGAGAAAATTATCGATATGTAGTTTTAAGAACAACCGTTCTGTATCCACAGAAAACTGGAAAACTTGATATTGAACCACTCACGCTCGATATTCCCATTGACGTTCAGGGCAACCGTCGCGATATTTTTGGGCGAAGATTGATGGAGCGCGTGAATAGAACCATTTCTGCCGGAAACCGAACGATTGACGTTAAACCACTTCCGTTGGAAGGAAAACCGGATGGCTTCAACGGTGCTGTGGGTGATTTTTCATTTGAAGTTGCAACTGATAAAACCACGCTAAATGCCAATGAGTCATTACAGTTGGATGTAAAGATTGCAGGGAAAGGAAACTTAAAATTGTTTACCGCACCATCCGTAAAACTTCCGAGTACACTCGAAGTTTATGAGCCCGAGCACAGCGAAAGCGTAAACACAACAGTTGCCGGAATGCAGGGTTCCATCACAGATTCCTATACCGTGGTGCCACAATTTAAAGGAACGTATCCGGTCAATCCGATTACTTTTTCATTTTTCGATCCGAAAACTGAAAAGTATAAAACCATTACTTCAAAAGAATTTACTATTGAAGTTGAAAACGGACCCATCAGTTCGGCAACTGCAAGCACCAATTCCAATGATGCAAAAAAACAGGTTGTTCTTTCAAAAGACAACTTTAAGTATATAAAATTGGACGCCAATTTAGAGCCTATTGCGCAGGAAGCGTTTTTTAAATCGGCATTGTTTTGGTCGCTTTTGGGCGGACCGTTTTTGTTGATTCCGATATTTATACTCGCTGGGAAAAAACGGAAAAAACGTTTAAATGACGTGGAAGGAAACAAACTGCGCCGTGCAAACAAGCTCGCAAAAAAATACCTTTCCGAAGCAAAACGAAATATTCAAAACCCAGTTGCATTTTATGAATCTTTGGAACGAGCACTTCACAATTATTTGAAAGCGAAGCTGAATATTGAAACTTCGGAAATGGAGAAAATCCATATTTCAAAACTATTGCTGGAAAAAAATGTGGAAACACCCGTTGTAGAAAATTTCATTGATATACTGAAAAGTTGCGAATATGCGCGCTATGCCTCCACCTCAACTGCTTCTGTGCAACAGGATTACAACAAAGCCGCAGAAGTTATTTCAACCATTGACAAACAAATACAGTAAATTGAAGAAGATGAAAAAGCTACTGTACCTATTTATTTTACTTGTTTCTTTCTCCAGCATTGGACAAAACGAAGGTCTTTTCGAGCAAGGAAAAGAACTTTACAAAAACGGAAAATACCAACAAGCAATTACTGCTTGGATGCAGATTTTGGACAAAGGCGAACATTCTGCCGAGTTGTATTTCAATTTGGGAAATGCGCAGTACAAACTCAACCACATTGGCCCAAGTGTATATTATTATGAAAAAGCATTGCAACTTTCACCCAACGATGCCGATATAAAAAACAATTTGGCTTTCGCCGAAAATGCGCGTATTGATTCCATAGAGCCATTGCCAAAAACTGTTTTTTCAAAATGGTATCACAGCATTTCCGGAATTTTCACCTTTAATGGTTGGGCTAATTTGGCTGTTGCATTTTCTATCTTTTTTGTGGCACTGTTCCTCTTTTACTATTTCGCCTTTTCAGAAAGAAGAAAACGATTGCTTTTTGTGAGCTCCATGTTTGCTGGCGTTCTTTTGATTGCTTCATTGACAATGGCGTTCTTCACCTACGGCGATTATTCAAAAAACCAACCCGCCGTTATCTTTGCGAGCGAAATTGAAGTAAAGACAGAACCTTCTATGGGAAGCAATGTCGCTTTCACCCTTCATGAAGGCACCAAAGTGCAGATTTTGGCACAGGATGGAAACTGGTACCGCATCACTTTGGCAGACGGCAAAGATGGTTGGATTCCGGCTACAGACTTAAAACAGCTTTAGTTTTAATATTTAGTTAACAAGAAATTAAGTTCAATCCGTTATTTTTGAATTTCTGAAAAAAACGCGCTTGAGATTAACCAGTATTTTATTGTTGCTACTATTTACAGGTTTTCTTGTAACCCCTGCTATTGTTAGTATTTCTGGCAATCAATCTGATGTTTCTACTTTTTTTTCGATGAATGAGGAAGAAAATTCAAACAAAATGCCCAAACCTAATTTTGTTTTCGTCATCGAAAAAATTCAGTCTAATTACGAAAGCTTAGAATTTCTGAAAAAACAGAAAAACAAAGATGGTTATCAAATTGACAAGTATTCCAAAGTCATTATAGACGTTGTTGCGCCGCCACCGCGCATAGCGTAACTTTTTCCAAAAAAACATATTTAAATATTTTTCCAAAACATTTCCATTGCATTGGCAGCTGGAAATGATGTTTCAATTTTATTGACTTTGGAAACAATTCAAATTAATTCCTTTAAAAAATATATCGATGAAATTATACGATCAACTTATAGAAAACAATAAAAACTGGGTTGCACAAAAATTAAGTTTAGATCCCAATTATTTTACAAACCTCGCAAAAGGTCAAAGTCCGCCAGTATTATGGATTGGCTGTGCCGATAGCCGCGTGCCGGCGAACGAAATTATAGGCGCACAGCCGGGGGAAGTATTTGTACAACGAAACATTGCCAATATGGTAGTGCATACTGATATGAATATGCTAAGTGTACTGGATTATGCCGTTAACGCTCTAAAAGTAAAACACGTTATTGTTTGTGGCCATTATGGTTGCGGGGGTGTAAAAGCTGCAATGCAAAATGAATCCATTGGATTGATAGACAATTGGTTGCGCCATATAAAAGATGTTTACAGACTTCACAAAACTGAATTAGATTCTATTGAAAATGAAACCGAAAGATTTAATAGATTTGTGGAACTTAATGTGGTGGAGCAGGTTTTTGACCTTGCCAAAACCTCTATTGTACAGAATGCTTGGCACAACAACCAAGAACTGTATTTGCACGGTTGGGTGTATGGACTGGAGTCAGGACTCATTAAAGATTTAGGGGTAAATGTCAGCAATGATAATGAACTAGATAAAGTGTATCAGCTGAATTTCTAATGCTAAACTGAAATTTAACTTTAACTCACTTTTTTTTTAAACAAAAAATTATGACTAAAAATATATTTTCAAATTTTAAGGGCAATCTTTTTGGTGGAATAACCGCCGGGATTGTTGCCCTACCCTTGGCACTCGCCTTTGGGGTTCAATCGGGTCTTGGTCCAGATGCGGGACTCTACGGTGCTATTTTTATTGGTTTCTTCGCTTCACTTTTTGGAGGAACAAACACCCAGATTTCAGGCCCCACAGCGCCTATGACAGCTGTGTCTATGGTTCTGGTTGCTGGAATTATTGCAGTAAATAATGGCGATGTAGAACAAGCCCTTCCTTACATTCTACTTGTTTTTTTAATGGCAGGTTTGATGCAAATTTTACTGGGAATTACCGGTGTTGGAAAGTATATAAAATACATTCCCTATCCCGTGGTTTCAGGGTTTATGACCGCTATTGGTGTAATCATTCTTATAACACAATTACTTCCCGTGCTTGGATATTATACTGAAGAAGACACCGCCTTTATTAAAACATTCAAACCGCAAGCAGAAGAAGTAATGATGACCAAAATCCTACAGGACGAAGCTGGTGAAGGTATTTTGGTGCTCGAAGATTTCAAAGAAACAATAAGCAGATCTGAACAAATTAAAGAAGAAGAAATTCTACAAGAAGCAAAGATTCTCGCAAAAGCTGAAAATTCTGGCGTGGCAGGAGCTATAAAGGCACTTCCCCGGGCAATTTCTAATATAAATTGGCTGGAATTCATTTTGGCTTCACTTACCATTTTTATTATTTACGGCTTCAAAAAAATTACCACAAAAGTACCAAGTACCTTAGTGGCATTGCTAATTGTATCCGTGGGCGCCTATTTTTTGAAATTGGACTATCAGCCTATTGATCAGATTCCGGGAGGATTTCCAATCCCAAATCTAGATATGTTCAGCCAGTTTCAGTTTGGACAAATTTCCCCTTATGTTTTTACAGCGTTAACATTGGCTTTTTTAGGAAGTATTGACTCGCTGTTAACATCTGTAGTTGCAGACAATATGACGAAAACAAAACACAATCCCAACCAAGAATTGATGGGTCAAGGAATAGGGAACAGTGTTGCCGCAATATTTGGAGGAATCCCCGGAGCCGGCGCGACAATTCGTACAGTTGTAAACATCAAATCTGGCGGAACAACCAAGCTTTCAGGAATGGTAGCAGCGGTTTTATTGTTGGTTATATTATTGGCATTAGGCCCCGTGGCATCACAAATTCCAGCGGCCGTACTTGCAGGAATTTTAATAACTGTAGGTATTGGTGTAATGGACTACAGAGGTTTGAAAGCAATCCCTAAAATGCAAAAAGCTGAAGTTACTATTATGATTGTAGTATTGCTACTTTCCGTTTTTTGGAATTTGGTTTATGCCGTAGGAATAGGGTTGGTGTTGGCTTCCATAATTTTTATGAAAAAAATTGGAGATCTCACCGCAGGACAATCTAAAGTGGTTCCGCTGAAAAATGCTGACGAACTTTCAATGGCGTGGAAAGACGAAATGAATTTCCCCGAAAAACTAAAAGAGGAAGTTTTCATAAAACGTTTGGAAGGTCCATTGTTCTTTGGTTACACTTCAGATTTTCAAAAGTTAGCGATGGAAATTCCCGACACCGCAACCCACGTTATTATACGAATGGGAAAATCGCCCTATATTGACCAATCTGGACTTTATGCTATGGAAGAAGTGCTAATGAATATTTCAAAGAAAGGCATAATTGTTATGTTTGAAGACCTTCAGCCACAACCACGTGTGATGATGGAAAAGATTGATATTATTCCAGATTTGGTTCCAAAGGAACTTATTTTCAGCGACTTTAAAGAAGCGGTGAAATATGCACGTGACAATATAAAAAACGTGGTGTAAAAATTATATTACTCTGTTGGCGGCTCCGTTTCGGCGGGGCTTCCTTCGGGAGTAATTTCAGTTTCATTGATGTTTAAATCATCAACTTGCTTCATTATTGCGGGAAGAATTGCAGGAGCAATCATAGCCACGGGTGCGTATAAAACAGAAGTTTCACGCTGTTCCGGCGTGAGTATTCTATACTTCTCAGAAGCGTTCACAAACATAAAAACCACACTAATCAAAAAGGCGAATTTCAGCACATTAAAAATGCCGCCGAACAGTTTATTGAAAATGCCCAGCATTGCAAAGTCGGCCACTTTCGTTAAAAGCCTTCCCAAAATGCTGAACAAAATCATTATCAATAAAAAGGTGATGACGAAGGCGACCACCGTGGTAGTATCTGAGCTCCAATCAAACCATAGGATGAGGTAATCGCCCACATAGCCCGAAAAAAACATAGCGCAATAAACGCCAACCACAATCCCAATTAATGAAGCGAGTGATCGGAGCAAACCTTTGCTAAACCCCACAAAAAAAGCGATGATAAAAATGATGCCTATAACAATGTCGATAGTGTTCATATCTTGAAATTTTTCATAAATATACCATTTTCCAAATTCTGAATTCTGAATTCATAATTCAGAATTGTAAAATGTATCTTTGCAGCCTAATTTATATATGAAAAATGGCACGCGACGAACAATTGAAGATGCAATGGGAAGCAGTAGTTAAACTACTAAGTAACCGTTTTGCCGATGGCGAGATTTTAGATTTGGACGCAATTATCTATTTGATCGGTTTGCAGGAATTGGGTCAATTACATAGAAAATTTAAAAAAGACGAAAAACTAAACCTGATGCATATTGCCATCTGCCGAGTTTTGGAACCTTACGGATATTACCAGTTTGATTACGTAGACGAAGAAGGCTGGCCACACTACCACGTTTTGGAACAATTGCCCCCGCTAAAAGCTGGCGAACAGAGTGTTTTAATGAAGGAGGCTATTGTGCAGTATTTTTTGGAAAAGGAAGTGATATTGTAAATAGAAAGACAAAGGTTTAACTTAGTTGCATGAATAACGAAATAAGAAAGCAAGACTATTATAATTGGATTAATGACTTAAAATCCAAAATTCACGCAGCCCAAACCAAAGTTGCACTATCGGTTAATTCCCAATTGCTTGAATTATATTGGGAACTTGGAAAAGACATAACAGAAAGACAAGAAAATACGGATTGGGGAAGTAAATTCATAGAGCAAACGGCAATTGAACTAAAAAATGAATTCCCGGAAATCCGAGGGTTTTCAAGACGAAATCTATATGCAATCAGACAATGGTATAAATTCTATTCTGAAAAATACCAATTTGTGCCACAAAGCGTGGCACAAATACCCTGGGGACATAACAGATTGATAATAACAAAAACAAAAGACATTGACGAAGCCGAATTTTATTGCTATGAAACAATTGAAAATGGCTGGGACAGAGACACTTTGGAAATACAAATAACCAATAAATTATTTCTCAAAAAAGGGAATGCAACTACCAATTTTGTTGAAACCTTGCCTGCTTCTCAGTCAAAATTAGCTGTTCAGGCACTAAAGGACCCGTATAATTTTGATTTTCTCGGACTACAAAACGATGCTTTAGAAAGGGCTATTGAGGATGAATTGGTTAAAAATATTACAAAATTTTTATTGGAATTGGGGAAAGGTTTTGCCTTCTTGGGAAGACAATATAAAGTTGAAATCAGCGAAACAGATTATTTCATCGACTTACTGTTCTATCATTTGGATTTACGTAGTTATATTGTTGTTGAACTTAAATCCGGAAAATTTAAACCGGAATACGCAGGGAAACTAAATTTTTATTTATCAGCGGTTGACAGTCAAATCAAAAAAAACGAAGACAATCAAACTATTGGGATTCTATTATGCAAGAAAAAAGACAAGATCGAAGCTGAATATACGTTGAGGGATATAAATAAGCCGATGGGTATAAGTGAATACAAGCTAACAGACGCAATACCAGAAAATATCAAAACCAAATTACCAAGTATTGAAGAATTGGAAAATGAATTGTCGGAAAAATTGGAGAGAATAAACGATAATAAAAATTCGTAATCTGTCATGCATTTTGATGAAGGAGGCTATTGTGCAGTATTATGTGGAGAAGGAAGTGATAGTTTAGTTGATTCATAAATAAAAATTTTACAAGTATAGTTGCGTTTATACGCATGTTGGCAATAATTTAAAAAACAAATAGCATTGATAAAAAGATATAGAAATCAAAAAATATTTCAATTAGCAATCGGAATTGTGTGGTTAATCGGAGTTTATTTCTTCATAGATTCTGACATCATCCGAATTGTAATGCTAGCTTTTGTTCTTTTTGTCGGAATTGCATATAACACAAAGTTATTGACTAACATCAAGAAAACGGACGGATTTTACATCTTTGAGACTTACTCTATTATAACTCAAAAGGAAGAAATAAAGATTTCGGATTCGCAACTTAATGCGATACTTTATAATACTGATTCCTTATTTAATTCCCATAATCTGATTTTAAAATATAATGGAACAAATGGTGTTATAAGCAAAAAACTATACCTGAATGCAGAACCTTGGAGTGAACTGACTTCTGAATTAAGCCGAATAAAAAACTATTGCCAACAAAAGTATAAAAAAAATAGGGCAATTAAGTGTTAAACTCAATGGTTCAGGCTTATTTGCGAGGTCGCCAAATCTTTTGATTTGGCTTTTAGATGAATAATATAAAACAAAATACAAAAGATTTGGCTTGTTGTTAATCCGAAAGGTAATTGCCTATTTACAGCCCTACTTCTTTTATACTAACCGCTAAACTGTACAATCAACGTGAATTCGTGGCAAAAAAAGAATTAAAATGATAAAAACCATTAAAAAACACATAGCCGAAGTACAAGCCTTTTCTTCCACAAACAAAGAAGAAATAGAAAACTTCCGCATAAAATATTTAGGTAAAAAAGGTTTATTAAACTACTTTTTTGCCGAGTTCAAAAACGTGCCAAACGAGCAAAAAAAAGAGTTTGGACAGGTTATAAATGCTCTTAAGAAAAGTGCAGAGGATAAAGTAAATGAACTGAAAGAATTTTTAGAAAGTAAAGAGGAAACCAAAGGCATTTACGGCGATCTTTCCCGTCCGGGCGAAGTGATTCCATTAGGTTCGCGCCACCCTATCTCCATCGTGAAAAACAAGATTATCGACATCTTTTTACGCCTCGGTTTCAACGTTTCCGAAGGCCCCGAAATGGAGGACGATTGGCACAACTTTACAGCATTAAATCTACCCGAATATCACCCAGCACGCGATATGCAGGACACATTTTTCATCCAAACCAACCCAGATGTTTTGTTGCGCACACACACATCTTCGGTACAGGTTCGGTATATGGAAAACAACAAACCGCCCATCCGTACCATTTCACCGGGTCGTGTTTATAGAAATGAAGCTATTTCCGCACGTTCGCATTGCTTTTTCCACCAAGTGGAAGGTTTGTATGTGGACAAAAACGTAAGCTTCGCAGATTTAAAACAGACGCTGCAATATTTCACTACTGAAATGTTCGGAAAATCAAAAATCAGGCTTCGTCCGTCCTATTTTCCATTCACGGAACCAAGTGCCGAAGTTGATGTTTACTGGGGCTTGGAAACCGAAGCAGACTACCGAATTACAAAAGGAACTGGTTGGCTAGAAATTGGCGGCTGCGGAATGGTTGACCCCAACGTACTTAAAAATTGTGGCATCGATGCCGAGGAATATTCAGGTTTTGCTTTTGGAGTTGGCATTGATAGAATCGCGATGCTGTTACACCAAATTCCAGACATTAGAATGTTCAGTGAAAATGACGTCCGCTTTTTGGAACAGTTTAAAAGTGTATAACCCCCTAACCCCCGAAGGGGGAATTTAAAAAATTCATCTTATGAAAAAATATCTTGTTATCGCCCTTTTAGTTATTGTGGGCTTGGCCGTTGCATACCTCACTTTTGTTATTGCAGCAATAAAATTCGTAATTGGAGCCATATTGCTTGGGGTTGCGGCTATCGCGCTATTGGTGGTTTGGATTATGTGGAAAATTAAAGACTGATTATGCGAAAGGATATTGAAATTCCCAAAGCCAAAAACGTGCATATTGTTGCCATAAAGGAATGGGATAAAGACTTTACCGGTCAGCATTGGAATATCTATTTGGTGAACGATCGCGAAGATGAAATTACCACGGTTTTGGTGATGTCCCGCGGAAAAAGTGAAGACAGAAATACCTCAATCCTTCGTCATGGTTTGGGAAATATGCAACCAAAAACCGCTGCAAAAGTTGAATTTATTCCAATTGAAGTTTTGGGTTTTTCCAACGAATATTTACTCACTTTTTTTGCCGAAAACAAACTCTTTGAACGAAAATTCCTTTTTGAACCAAACAGTATTTCTGAAGAAAATATGGTCGAACTTCCCGTTTTGGAAAGCGAAGGGATTTTGGCGAAATAATATTTTGTGATGCTAAAAGTTGACATCGATTCCTTTTCATATTCCGAAAAAACCGTTTTAAAGGATCTTCATTTCGCGCTAAAACCTGGCGAACATCTTAGCATTTTAGGCGAAAGCGGCTGCGGGAAATCTACACTTTTACATCTTGTTTACGGTTTGCTTCATTTAGAGCACGGTTCCATTTTTTACAACGAAAAAAAACTGCTCGGCCCAACCGAAACGCTAATTCCTGGCGAAACTTTTATGAAACTCGTAGCGCAGGAATTCAACATTATGCCTTTTTCGACCGTTGCCGAAAACTTGGGTTCGCACCTATCGCGATTGGACGAAGAAAAAGACAAAAAAAGGATTGACCAACTATTGAAAGTAGTTGAAATGGAAGCTTTCAAAAACACAATGGTAAAAAACCTCAGCGGTGGACAAAAACAGCGTGTAGCTTTGGCGAAAGCTTTGGCAAACGAGCCTGAAATACTCTTATTGGATGAACCATTCAGCAATATTGATGTTTTTAGAAAAAATAAATTA
>JBBQUI010000016.1:0-27747 GCA_038212575.1 Flavobacteriales bacterium | reverse complement strand
AAAATATTTTAGGAAGTAGGTCTTCATTTATTTGAAAACCTTTCATTTAAAGTACAAAAAAAGCCTCCACTAAATGTGAAGGCTTTGTTATAATTGGTTTTGTTTGCTTATTTAAGTTTTGCGAACATGGCTTCCATCTTTTCGCGTTCCTCGTTAGCAAGATCCGGATCTACTAAAATTCGGCCACTGTGCTCATCAGTAATTATTTTTTTACGACCCGCAATTTCCATTTGCACCTGCGGTGGAATGGTGAAGAAAGAACCGCCGGAAGCCCCACGCTCCACTGCTACAATGGCAAGACCATTCTTTACATTGGTGCGGATTCTTTTATAGGCTTTTATAAGACGTGGTTCAATTTGTGATTCGAAGCTATCAGATTGTTTTATAAGCGTTTGCTCTTCTTTTTCAGTTTCTTTCAAGATCTCATCCAGTTCACTTTGCTTGTGTTTCAAGTGTTCAGAGCGCTCGTCAAAACGTGATTTGGTTTCTTCAATAACTTGCGTTTTTTGTTCTATTTGAGCACGATATTCTTTTATGTTTTTTTCAGCAAGCTGGATTTCCAGCTCCTGAAATTCAACTTCTTTGCTCAAAGAGTTGTATTCACGATTGTTACGAACGTTGTCCTGCTGCGAAGAATATTTCTTGATAAGCCCTTTGGACTCTTCAATATTGTTCTTTTTTTCCTTGATTTGGTCTTCAATTACTTCAAGATCGGCTTTCAGTTTTTCAAGACGGGTATTCATTCCCGCCACTTCGTCCTCAAGATCTTCAACTTCCAACGGAAGTTCGCCACGAACGCTTCTTATTTCATCAATTCTTGAATCAATAAGCTGCAGGTCATACAAGGCTCTTAACTTCTCTTCAACAGTAACTTCGGTTTTTGTTGCCATAAATTATAAATAGCTAATAGGATTGGTATTTATTTGTGATAAAAGGACTGCAAAACTAGTAATTTTTTTCTTAAGGAAAGCATGTAAAAGGTCTTTTGTGAACTGTTCACTTTCATAATGACCAATATCCGCCAAAAGCATAGTGTTTTCGGCCTTAAAGAAATCATGATATTTGAAATCTGCCGAAATAAAAGCATCTATACCAGCTTTTTTTGCGGCATCAATGGCAAAACTTCCACTTCCGCCGAGCACGGCGACTTTTTTAATGGAATTTTTTAGCAATTTTGAATGGCGCACACAATCCGTTTTCATTGTTTCTTTCAGAAATTTCAGAAATTCCTTTTCGTCCATCGCTTTATCAAATTCGCCAATCATTCCCATTCCCAAATGCTGGTTTTGGTTTTCAAGTGTGGTTATCTCATAAGCAACTTCTTCGTAGGGGTGCGTTTCAAAAAGCACTTTCAAAATATTGTTTTGAAGATGTTTTGCAAATGTAATTCCAATCTGTGTTTCGGCTTCAAAATGAATTTCTCCTTTTTTCCCTTTTACTGGATTTGAAGATTCATTTCCCATAAAACTTCCTTTTCCCTCAATATTGAAACTGCATTTTTCATAATTGCCGATGCTTCCGGCACCTTCCACAAAAAGGGCATTTCTAACATTTTCCGCATCTTTTGAAGGAACAAAAGTAATCAGTTTTTTTATTGTTTCGTTTTGGGGAATTAATACTGAACGATTTTTCAAACCAAGTTTTTCGCAAATCATTGCATTCACGCCGTTCCACGAATTATCGAGCGCTGTGTGGTTCGAAAATATGGCGATGTCGTGCTTTATTGCTTTTTGAACTACGCGCTCCACATAGGTTTTCCCAGTGATTTTTTTCAATCCCGAAAAAATAATAGGGTGAAAGCTAACAATGAGGTTGCAGTTTTTTTTAATGGCTTCATCTACAACATTTTCCAAAGTATCCAGCGTTACCAATATTCCCGAAACGCTTGCTTTAGCATCACCAACAAGCAGGCCTGTATTGTCAAAACCTTCAGAATAGGAGAGTGGCGCGAGTTCTTCAAGCAGCGCAATGACTTCTTTTACCTTCATTTTTTTATATTTTCAGTAAAGATAACAGTTTGCGGAATTTTTCCAGACTTCTAATTTTATTTTAAAGTAATCACAGTTTTCTGCGGAATTAGTACTTTCGTTAAATGAACTTGCTTCGGAAATTACTTTTTCCTTTTTCGTTGTTGTATGGTGGCATTACTGCGCTTCGCAATTTTCTTTACAATAAAGGTTTGTTGAAAAGCAAATGGTATAATTTGCCTATTATCTGCGTGGGAAACCTTTCCACGGGTGGTACGGGAAAATCGCCAATGATAGAGTTTTTGGTTTCCTTTTTAAAAGACAATAAAAAAGTAGCCGTTTTAAGCCGTGGCTACAAACGGAAAACGACTGGGTATCGTGAAGTTTTAAAAACCAGTACTGTTGAGGAAGTGGGCGATGAGCCGCTTCAGTTTAAGCAGAAATTTCCCGAAATAGTAGTGGCTGTTTGCGAAGACCGCCAAACGGGTATTGAAAAACTTCATAAAGAAGCGGATGTAATTTTGCTCGATGATGCTTTTCAGCATAGAAAAGTGAAAGCTTCACTTAATATTTTGCTCACCTCTTTTGATAAATTATATAGCAACGATTGTATGTTGCCTATGGGAAATCTTCGCGAACCCAAGTTTGGCGCAAAACGGGCGGATATTATTGTGGTTACAAAGTGTCCGGAAAATATCAACGATTCCAAAATTGACACTATAAAACGAAAATTGAGGCCAAAAAAGCATCAACAAGTTTATTTTTCAAAAATTGGTTACAGCGCTGAAATTAAGAACGCGACTGAAGCGAAACCGCTTGATTATTTAAATGATAAAGAGTTTCTTTTGGTGACGGGAATTGCAAACCCAAAACCTTTGGTGGAGTTTTTAAACAAGGAAGGGTTAAATTTTGATGGAAAATATTTTCCAGACCACCATAATTTTACTGCGTCAGAAATTGAGGAATTAAAAAAGCATTTCCTAATTCTTACAACCGAAAAGGATTTTATGAGATTGCAAGCGTTAACAAATGATACAGAAATCTATTATTTACCAATAAACACTGTGATTTTGAACAACGCTGAAGCTGAATTCAAAAAAAGAATTGAAAAGGAAACGGTAAAATAATTACTTTACCATATAATCATTGCTGCGAAGCACCCTGTTAATTTTTTCGAAGAAATCTTCTGCGTTGAATGGTTTTGGGATAAATTCGTTGAAACCAGCTTTATAAAAATCTTCTAAATTCTCTTCAATAGTAATAGCCGTAAGCGCAATAATTGGAACGGTTTTATTGAACTCCCGAATCTTTTTTGTCGCTTCAATCCCACTTATTCCCGGCATGTGGATGTCCATTAGTATTACATTAAACTCTCCTTCTTTTGCAAGCTTTATGGCATCCATTCCATTGTCCACGACGGTGCAGACCATTTTTTTCTTCTCAAGAATTTTTTTGGTGATCATTTGGTTGATCTTGTTGTCTTCAACAATCATCACCGATTTGTTTACAAAAATTTCGTTTTCGAAAATAACTTCAAGATCGTTTATGGATTTTGCGATGCCTTCTGTTTCTGATATATCATAATTTATATTGAACCAAAACTTGGAGCCTTCACCCAGTTTACTTTCCAAAAATATTTTGCTTCCCATCAATTCCAAAAGATTTTTTACAATGGAAAGCCCAAGCCCCGTTCCGCCATATTTCCGATTGATTTGAAGCGAACCTTGTGAGAAAGATTCAAAAATAGTGTTCTGCTTTTTCTTTGAAATACCATCGCCGGTATCTTCAATCTCAAAATGTACAACAACCTTTTTCGCGTTCTTTTCAGCATTTTGAATGCGTACCCAGATATCTCCGTTTTCAGTGAACTTTATGGAATTACTTATAAGGTTGATAAGAATCTGCGAAATTTTAAGTGAATCACCCAGCACTTCATTGGGTAGTGTAGGGTCATATTCGTAATGGATATTGTTGTTTTTTACTTCTGCAGATTTTTTTAGTGCGATTAAAACCCCGTCAATTCGTTTTTTCAAATTAAATGGTGCTTTTTCAATTTCCACTTTATTTGCCTCCAGTTTGTTGAGGTCCAAAATGTTGTTGATTAGCGATAGCAGATATTCCCCAGAAAATTTAAGTGAATTGAGGTGCTCTTTTTGTTCGGGTTTTGGGTCTTCTTCCAAAAGCAGGTGCGTCAAGCCTGTAACGGTATACATTGGTGTTCGTAGCTCGTGCGTTATTGTTGAAAGAAACTGCGCTTTGGCCTGTGAGGCTTTTTCGGCATTTTCCTTGGCTTCTTGTAACTCAGTGTTTTTGTCCTGCAAAAGTTCGTTGGCTTTGGCCCTTAAGTTATTGTTTTTATAAAGCGAAAGCGTCAATAACGAAAGGATCAAAATTAAGGCAATGCTCAACCATCCTGTAAGTTTTCCGAAAAAAAGTGATTTGTCCTGCTTCCTCAGATCGTCCTGCTGGCTGGCTATAATTTCATTAAGATCTCCAATTGCAGATTCTACTTGTATGCCGCGTTCAATTGCTTTTAGGTGAATTTGGCGCAGGGAGTCTTTTTGGGTAAGGTAATATTTAAGTTCTGCTTCGGCCTTAGAGCCCTTTTTCTCCGCAATCAAAATCTGCGAATTGATTCGGTGATTCTCCACCAATAGTTTTGAGAAGCCTTGTGAAGATGAAATTTCAGAAACGGTTTGCATTAGCGCTTTCGCTTCTTCTAGGGGCCGTGGATAGGTGGCCGGGTCTATAAGTGAAAGTGCGTCTGCAATGCTACTGTATGCGCTCACCTCTTGATATAGCAGCCCCTGTTGCTTAAAGCTTTGTGCGGCAGGTTTTAAATATGAAATGGCTTTGTCATAATTGCCAAGCCGAAGTTCTAATAATCCCTTGCTGTAAAGAACGTATGCCCTGCTGTTTTCATCCTTAAGTTCTAGGTAAATTGAATCGGCTTTGTTCAGATATTTTTCAGCTTTTGCAGTCTGTCCTTTTGAAACAAGAATTAAACCATAGAGATTATAAGCTTTACCCAGTTTATAAAAGTTCTTGTAGGTTTCACCATTTTCAATCACTTTTTCTGTTTCTTCAATTGCTTTGTCAAAATATTCTAAGTAATAAAAAAGCTCTGCTATGCTGAGCTCAACGTCTGGTTTGTAGCTTTTATATTTTGGGAGCATTGCCAGTTTGTTGGCATCGTTTAAACTTTTGACCGCTTCCATAAAATTTTCAGTTTCCAACGCTTTTGAGGCGTTATACTGTAATTGTTTTATGGTTAGAATAGTGTCTTTTATTTGGCTTGGGAAAGAATGAACTGAAACCAGCAAACACAAAATCAGGGGCAAGAGTATCTTGTATTTTATTATTTGTAGGTGCATCGGTTAGTTTAAAAGGGCAATAAATATAGTTATTTCACGGAAATTCTATCAATTAAATCAATAATTCTGGATGAATAGCCGATTTCATTGTCATACCAGCCTATTATTTTTACCATTTTTCCGATTACTGAAGTCATTCCCGCATCAAAAATACAGGAATGTGTATTGCCCACAATGTCTATGGAAACAATTGGGTCTTCTGTATATTGGATTATTCCTGCCATTGAATTTTCCGAAGCTTTTTTGAAAGCATTGTTTATTTCTTCAATGGTTACTTCTTCTTTTACATTCAGTGTTACGTCTGTCAATGAACCATCGGGAACAGGAACGCGGATGCCGCAGCCTCCAATTGCATTTGCAAATTCTGGAAATATTTTAGTCAATGCTTTTGCAGCCCCAGTCGTTGTTGGCACAATAGATTGCCCGGCAGCACGCGCCCGCCGAAGATCCCTGTGCGGTTGATCGTGCAAACTTTGGTCTGTTGTATATGAATGTATCGTTGTAATATAAGCTTGCTCAATGCCACAGAGTTCGTTGATTATTTTCAGCATGGGCGCGGCATTATTGGTGGTGCAGGAAGCGTTGGAAATAATCGTGTCTTCGGGCTTTATAATTGAATCGTTCACCCCAAGAACCACAGTTTTTATATCGTCATCCAACGGTGGAACCGAAAGAATAACTTTTCCAGCTCCATTCTTCAAATGGTTTTCTAGCTGTTTTCGGCTTTTAAACTTGCCCGTGCTTTCAACAACCACATCCACTTTTCCCCAGCGGATATTTTTAATATTTTTTTCCGAAGAAAATCTCACCTTTTTTCCGGCAACCGTAATTTCGTTTTCGGAATGTGAAATTTCTTCATTCAATACCCCGTGAATACTATCGTATTTTAAAAGATGCCGCAATGTTTTTGTGTCGGCCAAATCGTTTACAGCAACCACTTCAATGGAAGGATGGTTGAGCAATAACCTGAAAAGATTTCGGCCAATGCGGCCAAAACCATTAATGCCGACAGTTATCTTTTTGTCCATTTCTGAAATAGTATTTAGGTAAGATGTTTTTGCGCTTTATAAGATGAACGCACTAAAGCACCACTTTCCACGTGACGGAAGCCCATTTCCAGGCCTACGGTTTCATATTTTTTGAACTGTTCTGGAGTAATAAATTCTTTTACTGGAAGATGTTTTTTGGAAGGCTGAAGATATTGGCCAATGGTCAAAATATTCAACCCAACGTTTCTTAAATCTTCCATGGTTTGCAAAACTTCTTCTTCTTTCTCACCCAAACCGAGCATAATACCACTTTTGGTGCGTGGCATTCCGGATTGTTTTAAGTAGTTCAAGACTTCAAGACTGCGTTCGTATTTTGCTTGTATCCGCACTTCGCGTGTTAAGCGTTTCACGGTTTCCATATTGTGGCTAACCACTTCGGGTTTTACGGCAATTATTCTATCTATGTTTCGGGTATTTCCTTGAAAATCCGGAATCAAGGTTTCCAAAGTGATTTCGGGATTCATTCTGCGGATTGCCTTTACCGTTTCTGCCCAAATGATGGAACCCATATCCTTCAAATCATCACGATCAACAGAAGTTACAACCGCGTGTTTAATATTCATTATTTTAATGGAGCGTGCCACTTTTTCGGGTTCGTCCCAATCTACAGTTTCGGGCCGGCCGGTCTTCACACCGCAAAAACCGCAGGAACGGGTGCAAATGTTTCCCAAGATCATAAAAGTTGCAGTTCCTTCACCCCAACATTCACCCATATTTGGGCAGCTGCCCGAGGTACAGATCGTGTTCAGTTTGTATTTTTCCACCAAGCCGCGCAGTTCGGTATATTTTTTCCCCGTGGGAAGTTTAACGCGCAACCATTTTGGTTTTGGCTCGGGCTTTTGAAGTTCCAATGTTTCTGTGCTCATAAGGGAAACAAAAGTACGAAAATGAAATACGAAAAAAGAAGAAAGAAAAAAGAAGAAAGAAAAAAGTGAAAATAGGAAATGGGAAATACAAAATGGGAAATATAAAATGGGAAATACAAAATGGGAAATACAAAATAGGAAATATAAAATGGGAAATACAAAATTTGGAAATTGTTTCTGTAAACTTAATCTTTCTGCGTAATGATTTCTGCAAGAAGTTTCCGCGCTCTAAGCAACCTTACCTTTACATTATTTAAAGGCACTTCCAGCGTTTCGGAAATATCGTTATAGCTCATTTCCTGAAAATACCGAAGGTTTATCACTTCTTGGTAATGCGGTTTTAACTGTTTTATGTATCGTAAAAGTTCCGCCAAGTTTTGCTCCGTTATCAACTTGTCCTCGGGAGTGGGCGAGTGGTCAACTATTTTCTGCACCTGTTCATTGGAAGTATCTGTAGTGTTCGAATAAATGGAAGCGTTTTTTTTACGGGTTTTGTCTATTTGAATGTTTTTTGAAATAGCGATCAGCCACGTTGAAAAGGTGTAATTTTCATCAAAAGTTTCAATTTTGTCAAATGCTTTTGCGAAGGCTTCAATGGTTATATCCTCAGCTTCAAGCTCGTTTCGAACCCTTTTTAATTGAAATCCGTAAACCTCATTCCAATAATAATCGAGCAAAAATTTGAAAGCTTCCTGCTTTCCTCTTTTTGCTTTTTGAATTTGATGCGATATTTCTTCTGAAGTTATTTCCATTGCGAATTCTTTTCGCCGCTGTTGGAAATAAAGATACTTAATTGTGTGAAGATTAAAAACAATTCATAGAAAGGAATGAGCGGGACCAAATCTGCTTCCTTCAGTTTTTTCGCCGCACTGCCAATAATTATATACTGAAATAGAATTCTTATAAAAATGATACCCAGTCCAAAAATCCAGAAATTGGTGAATAAAATTATGGTAGCGAGCAGCCAAAAGAGCAAATTAAAAATATAATAGATAACCAAAAGAAAGCGATGTTTGGGTTTGTAAAGTTTGGCAGTGGAATAATGTCTTTTTTTCTGAATGAGCCATTTCTTTTTCTTCTTCTTAGGAAGCGAATATGTAAATGCTTCCGGTTCAATACAGATTGCAGTATTTTCTGCATTTGCGGCCTCGTTTACAAAAAGATCGTCGTCACCGGAAGGTATTTTTATATGACTCATGAAGCCATTATTTTCATAATAAAGGTTGCTTGTGTACCCCAAATTGCGGCCCACGCCCATATAGGGATTTCCAGCTTTTGCGTATGAAAAATATTGTACTGCCGTCATCAAAGTTTCAAAACGGATGATTTTGTTTAGAAATCCAGGCTGTTTTTCATAGGCACCGTAGCCTAATATGAGCTGTTTTTTATCGGAAAAGTTAGAAACCATCGTTGCCAACCATTCGGTTGATGCGGGGTAGCAATCGGCGTCGGTAAAAATTAATCGTGTGTTTTTTGAACGCTTAATGCCCAAGGTCAAGGCGTATTTCTTGTTTGCCCAAAAGGCTTCGTTGTTTTTTACGTTTACAATTTGTATTCGCGGATCATTTTCTGCGAAAGCTTCCATTATTTCAAGTGTTTCATCAACGGAAGCGTCGTTAATAAGAATAATATCAAAGTTTGAATAGTTCTGTTCTTGCCAGAGCGGAATGTGCTTTTGAAGATTTTCCGCTTCATTTTTTGCACAGATAATCAGTGAAACGGGATATTTTTCCGAAGTTATTTTTTCAGATGGTTTTAAAAATGAAAATTTCGAAAAGAGGATGTAATAAGCACAGTTAATCAATGCAATAGCACCGAAAACGTAAAGTAGCACCATAGAGATTTACGATTGTAGATTAACGATTTTTGATTGTTGAATTGCCTTTGAAATTTGGTACTTAAATTTTTTGAAATTTATTTGGCATTTGGTGCTTGAGATTTGGAAATTTCCTCTGTGCATGTTTCAAACTGGTCTGGGGTTTTTCCGCAGAAACCGCAAGCTTGGCCTTCTTTATTCAAAAAAGGACTTTGGCTGGCGCAGGTTCCCGCAAATTTTCCGTCTTTTTTAGCCCAGAGTTTTATGGCAATTCCCGCTACACCTAGCAGTAATAATATTAATGTTATAAGTAAAAGTTTCATCTGTATAATTTAAAGTACAAAAATACAATCTTTCTTGCTGTTGTGCTTGGATTTTAAGTATTTTTAGCCCCTATTTTAAATATTTTAACGATGCAAAAACTATTCACTTTTTTATTGATTTCAACATTTACATTTTTAATTGTTTCCTGTAAAAATGAAACAAAAACTGACAAAGCAGATAACGCCAATGCGGAAGTCGCTGAAAAATCAGCAGTAAAAAGAGCCGAGAAGAGGGAATTGACCCAAGCGGATATAGAAGAAATAAACAGTGTAATGTCTCGAGTAATGACCGATCCATCGCTCAAAAAATATGCGAGCTACGTTGTAACAGCGGGATTGGCAGATATGCTTTCCACTGGAAAAGGGCCATATACCGTTTTTGCTCCATCAAGTGCGGCACTTGAATCTTTTACGGTTGAAAAGAAGAGGTTTTATGCAACTCCTGAAAACAAAGTGAAGCTTGAAGAAATGTTGAAATCTCACATTATTGAGGGAACAATGGATAAAGAAAATCTGCTGAAAGCCATCAACAAAAGCGGAAAAGCGAAGTTGAAGACATTGGCTGGCGTTACTTTAACAGCTTCCAAAGTTGGTGATGATATTGTAATTTCTGACGGAAAAGGTGGAAAAGCGACCATTTTGAAAGACGGCATTTTGGGCTCAAACGGAGTCGTTTTTGTTGTGGACGGGGTGATGAACGCGAACTAAAAAACGTTTACCTCTGGTTCAATAAAAATCCCGGTCATTTCTTTTACCTTTTTTTGGATGTCCATCGCGAGTTGCCAAATTTGCTTGCCGGTGGCTTTTCCGTAATTTACCAAAACCAGTGCTTGATTTTTGTGAACGCCTGCATCGCCAAAACGCTGTCCTTTAAACCCAGCTTTTTCAATCAACCAACCTGCGGGAATTTTAAATTCCGTAGGTGAAACTTCGTAAAATGGAGCTTCGGGAAAATTTCTTCGGAAATTCTGAAACGTTTCCGAATCAATAACTGGATTTTTAAAGAAACTGCCGCTATTGCCCAACACTTTTGGGTCGGGAAGTTTTGATTGGCGAATTGCAATTACAGCTTCAGAAATATCTTTGATAGTTGGGGTTTCGATATTTTTTTCAGCCAATTTCTTCTGAATATCACCGTATGAAATACTGGTTTTGTGATCTTTTTTAGTCAGTCTGAAGTTTACGCTGGTAATGATGTATTTTCCCTTTGCTTCATTTTTGAAGATGGAGTTTCGGTATTCAAAAGCACATTCCGCTTTTGAGAAATTTCTTTCCTTTAAAGTTTCAATATCAACTGTATTACAACTTTCAAAAGTGTCTTTCAACTCCACGCCATAAGCGCCAATATTTTGAATAGGCGCTGTGCCAATGTTTCCAGGGATTAGGGAAAGGTTTTCCAAACCGCCAAAATCCTTCGCAATGCAATATTGAACAAACTCGTGCCAGTTTTCCCCTGCCATTGCTTTTACCAAAACTTCAGTTTCGGTTTCTTTTAGGATTTCAATTCCCTTTAAATTTATGTGAAGTACAAACGTATCCAAATCACCAGTAAGCAGCATATTGCTACCGCCACCGAGCACGAAAAGTTCTTCGGAAGGTTTTTCGGAAAGAGCCTGTTTCAGTTCGTCTATAGTTTCTACCGAAACAAAATAACGGGCGTTGCAAGCTATGCCAAAAGTATTGTAATTTTTAAGCGATTTGTTTTCTTCAACCCGCATCAATCCTTGTATTTTTGAAGCGCAAGTTTAAGTATTTCAACTGCCCGAACAAGGCTTTCTTTTTTCAAAACATAAGCAATTCGAACTTGATTCAAACCAACACCTGGGGTTGAATAAAATCCTGCAGCGGGAGCCACCATAATGGTTTCGCCGTTGTCGTCAAATTCTTCCAAAAGCCATTGTGCAAATACATCACTGTTTTTAATTGGCAGTTGCACGATACAATAAAACGCACCTTTTGGCTCGCCCACCTGTACGCCGGGAATGGCCTTTAGGGCTGCTACTAGCGTATTTCTCCGGTCTTGGTATTCAACGATTACTTCGTCAAAATAACTTTGTGGGGTTTGAAGCGCTGCTTCACTCGCAATCTGTGCAAACGTTGGAGGACTCAATCGAGCCTGAGCAAATTTTAAAGCGGTGGCAATTACCTGTTTGTTTTTGGAAACCAAACAGCCAATGCGTGCACCGCACATACTGTATCTTTTGGAAACCGAATCGATAATGATTCCGTTTTCCGCCAAGCTTTCTTCTTCTAAAATGGAGTAATGTTGGTAGCCATCATACGTAAATTCGCGATATACTTCATCAGCAACCAAAAACAAATCGTGTTTTTTCACGATTTTTGCCAAAGTCTGGATTTCTTCTTTTGAATACAGATATCCTGTTGGATTTCCGGGGTTACAGATGAGGATAGCTTTGGTTTTTGGGGTAATCAGTTTTTCAAATTCTGAAATAGGGGGCAAGGCAAAGTTGTCTTCAATCTTTGAAATAACCGGAACAATCTTTACCCCGGAAGCAGTTGCAAAGCCGTTGTAATTTGCATAGAATGGTTCGGGAATAATTATTTCGTCATCAACATCGGCAATACTTCCCATTGCAAAGAGAAGCGCTTCGCTTCCACCTGTAGTGACAATTATGTCATTTGCTTCAACGGGAATGTTGTTTTTATGATAATAGATAGCTATTTTTTCACGATATTCTAGAGAGCCTTCGGAACGGGTATATGCCAAAATCTCCAGATTGTGATTCGCCACTGCATCCATCGCTATTTCTGGCGATTTAATATCGGGCTGGCCAATGTTTAAGTGGTAAACGGTCTTGTTTGCTTTATAGGCTTTTTCGGCATAGGGAACCAGTTTGCGGATAGGTGATTCCGGCATGTTTTTCCCTTTATTTGAAACTGAAGGCATAATGATTTAATTTGTGGCAAAGTTGCAAAATATATTTTATAATTCCACGGTGGCTATAGCAACATTCGGCTTTTTTTTATATCTTCAATTGAAATCAAAATAATTCTAAAAACTTTGCGAAAACTGCTGTTTTTTTGTTTCTTTTTTTGCTTTTCGGGTCCCTTTATTGCACAATCCGGCTTTTTGTTGCAGAGCAATAAAAAAAGAGATCGAATTCCTTTTCGGTTAGTGAACAATTTGCCGATAGTACAAGTTGAAATTAACGGGACTCTACTTTCCTTTATTCTTGACACGGGTGTAAAGTCTACCATTCTTTTTAGTTTGGAAGAAGCGGATAGTCTTCAACTTCGAAACACTTCACCGGTTCTGCTCCAAGGCCTGGGGTCTGGCGGCTCAGTGGAAGCATTGAAGAGTTTGAACAATAAAATTAGGCTGGGCGATGCTGTTGATAGGGACCATGCACTCTTCATAATTTTTGACAGTACCCTTAACTTTTCTCCAAGAATGGGCATTCCAATCCATGGAATATTGGGCAATGAATTTTTTCAGAACTTCATTGTTAAAATTAATTATTCTGCACAGGTGATAACTATTTACGACCCCATAAAATATCCTTTGAAAGCATGTAAAAAATGTGAAGATTTACCATTGAATTTTGTGGGAAGCAAACCCTATATTTCGTTACAGATTGCTTCGGAAAATAGTGAGGATGAAGTAACACTTTTGGTAGATTCAGGTTCCAGTGATGTCATGTGGCTTTTTGATGATCACGATTTTATTAAAGAATCGCCCAAAAATTATTTTGAAGATTTCTTGGGCCTTGGTCTTAGTGGGAATATCTTTGGGAAGCGTGCAAGAGTTCCCAAACTTATTATTGGAAATTATCATTTAAAAGAAGTGAACACGTCTTTCCCCGAAGAAGATGCAATAATGAAAGCACGCTATTATGAAGACCGAGATGGTAGTTTGGGCGGTGGTTTTCTGAGTAGATTCACTGTTACTTTTGATTATGGAAATAAAAAAATTCGATTAAAGAAAAATCGCACTTTTAAAGATCCTTTCAACTATAATATGAGTGGACTTACATTAGAGCACGAAGGTATGGAGCTTGTAAAAGAAGAAAGACGGGCAAGCGTAAATTCGAACAGGGGAAATCAAAATGAAAGTTTAAGCAGAGGTAGTATCTCAATAACTACGGAACTCCATTTTTCATTGGTGCCAAAATATGTTGTTGCAGATGTTCGCGAAGGTTCTCCGGCTGCTTTGGCTGGAGTTCAAAATGGTGATGAGGTAATATCTATCAACGGAAGACCTTGTTATGAATATGAACTCTATCAACTGATTGAAATGTTTTCAACAGATGAAGGAAAAAGAATTTCGATGGAATTAAAAAGAGGAGCCTATTTCAATAAAGTGAAATTTAACCTTAAAAGTGTATTCTAAAAAAAAATCCGGCTGAAGACGTTAGCTTCAGCCGGATTTAATTAGAAGTAAAGTTTCTTAGCTTTTTTCCAAAACACTGCTGGAGTCGCTCGTCACTTCACCTTTTATTTTTAAAGCCACCATAGGTTCGCTGGCATTTGAATAAACGGTAACTGTTTTTCTGATTGGTCCAACACGGTTTGTGTCATACTTAACTTGGATACTGCTACTTGCTCCAGGAGCAATAGGACCGTCCGGTTTTTTCGGGACAGTACAGCCACAACTGGATTTTACATCACTAATAATAAGCGGAGCATTTCCGGTGTTAGTGAATTCAAATACACGAACGCCATCACTACCTTTTGCAATAGTGCCGTAGTCCACGGTGTCTTCCTTAAAACTAATTTTTGCTTGTTGAGCCTGTGCGGCAAAACCGATAAAGGCAACAAGAGCTATAAGAGCTAATTTTTTCATGATTTTGTTTTTTAATATATGCTAAAGTATATAACTTTTGAACAACGAGCAAAATAACTTATTCACTTTTATTATCCTTTAGATATAATTACTTTTGCAACTCATTACACAAATACCAGACCAAAGTATGGCTTTAGAAGCAAAATATAATGCAAAACACATTGAAAACAAGTGGTATAGCTACTGGATGGAGAATAAATATTTCCATTCAGAGGTTGATGAACGTACGCCATACACTATAGTAATACCTCCGCCCAACGTTACAGGAGTATTGCACATGGGCCATATGCTCAACAATACATTGCAGGATGTTTTGATTCGTCGTGCGCGTTTGCAGGGCTTCAACGCTTGTTGGGTTCCTGGAACAGATCACGCTTCCATTGCTACAGAGGCCAAAGTTGTTTCAAAATTAAAAGCCGAAGGAATTGATAAAGCCAACCTTTCCCGCGAAGAATTTTTGGAACACGCTTGGGAATGGACCCATAAACACGGTGGAATTATTTTGGAACAATTAAAGAAACTGGGAGCTTCCTGCGATTGGGAACGTACCAAGTTTACGATGGATGAATATATGTCAGCCTCCGTGATAAAGGTTTTTGTGGATTTATACCGAAAAGGAAACATTTATCGTGGGTACCGAATGGTAAACTGGGACCCACAGGCAAAGACTACGCTTTCGGATGAAGAGGTTATTTACGAAGAAAAACAAGGAAATCTCTATTACCTAAACTATAAAATTGAAGGCAGCGATGACACTTTGACCATCGCCACCACGCGCCCCGAAACCATTTTGGGTGATACTGCAATCTGTATAAATCCAAATGACGAACGCTTTGCGAAGCTTCGCGGTAAAAAAGCAATCGTTCCCGTTTGCAACCGAGTAATTCCAATCATTGAAGACGAATATGTAGATGTTGAATTCGGTACGGGTTGTTTAAAAGTTACGCCTGCACACGACGAGAATGATAAAATGCTGGGTGATAAGCACAATCTGGAGATTATCGATATTTTGAATGATGACGGAACCTTAAACAGCTTCGGTCTTCATTACAAAGGAAAAGATCGTTTTGTGGTTCGTAAGGAAATTGTAAAAGAACTTGAAGAAATGGGCGCAATTTCAAAAATTGAAACCCATATGCACAAAGTTGGTACGAGTGAAAGAACTGGTGCAGTAATAGAGCCAAAACTTAGTGACCAATGGTTCCTTAAAATGAAAGAACTTGCACAACCTGCTTTGGATGCCGTATTGGAGAAAGAAGTAAATATCGTTCCTGAAAAATTTGTAAATACCTACCGTTACTGGATGGAAAACGTGCGCGATTGGAACATCTCACGTCAACTTTGGTGGGGACAACAGATACCCGCATATTTTTATGGTGATGGAAAAGAAGATTTTGTAGTTGCCGAAAACATTGATGAAGCGCTTCAACTCGCAATAGAAAAAACCAAAAACCAACAACTAACAACCAACAACCTAAAACAAGATCCCGATGCGCTCGATACTTGGTTCTCCTCGTGGCTATGGCCCATCAGTGTTTTTAACGGAATCTTAGAGCCGGATAACAAAGAAATCAATTATTATTACCCAACCAACGATCTCGTTACAGCTCCTGAAATACTGTTTTTCTGGGTAGCGAGAATGATTATCGCGGGTTATGAATACAGAAACGAAAAACCTTTTACAAATGTTTATCTAACAGGAATCGTGCGCGACAAACAGCGCAGGAAGATGAGTAAATCTCTAGGTAACTCACCAGATCCAATAGATTTGATGGACACTTATGGCGCCGATGGCGTTCGTGTGGGGATGCTTTTGAGCTCGCCAGCCGGTAACGACTTAATGTTTGATGAAGACCTTTGCAAACAGGGGAGTGCCTTTGTAAACAAAATCTGGAATGCTTACCGATTGATTGATGGTTGGGAAGTTTCCATGGAAAAAGAACAATCACAAAGCGACATCATTTCCCTGAAATGGTATCGAAGCAAATTCCAGAAAACGCTTGCTGAAATAGAAGACCATTACAGCAAATACCGAATCAGTGATGCCTTGATGTCAACCTATAAGTTGGTTTGGGACGATTTCTGCTCGTGGCTTTTGGAAATGGTAAAACCACCTTTCGGCGAAAAAATTTCAGAAAAAACCTATTTGGAAGTAATCTCCGTTTTGGAAGATAATTTAAAAGTATTGCATCCTTTCGTTCCCTTTATTTCTGAAGAAATTTGGCAACACATTAGCCAGCGGGATATTTCGGAAGCCTTGATTATTTCTGAATGGCCCAAAATGGAATCTTTTGACGAAAAAATAATCAAAGACTTCGAATTCGCTTCAGAAGTAATCTCTGGAATTAGAACCATTCGCAAAGAGAAAAACATTTCCTTTAAAGACACCATCACCCTTTCCGTGTTGAATAACGACAAAGCTTCAAAGGAGTTTGATGCAGTAATCTCAAAGCTCGGCAACATTTCAGAATTAAATTACATTTCAGAAAAACTGGATGGTGCACTCACCTTCCGCGCAAAAAGCAACGAATATTTCATTCCAATCGCCGGAGCTATAAACGTTGAAGAAGAAATAGCAAAGCTTTCCGAAGAACTAAAGTACACAGAAGGTTTTTTAAGAAGTGTTCAAGGCAAACTGAAAAATGAACGTTTTGTAAGCAGCGCTCCAGAACAGGTTGTAGCTTTGGAAAAACAGAAAGAAGCTGATGCCATTGCTAAAATTGAAACATTAAAAGCAAGTTTGGCGGGATTACAATAAATTGTAAAAAGCCGTTAAAAACTCTTAATTTGTTTTAAAACAAGGTTAATTTCTAATTTTTGAAATGTTTTGCCCGTAACTTGTTGCCAAATAAAACAATTATGGACCAAGCAAAGTATAATGAAATGGAAGCGATGCTTCACAAACTAGAAGATATCAAGAACAGTCAAAAAAGTATTATTGACAAAATAAACCATGTAATTACAGATCTTTTTCAGCACCCGGACAAAGACCTTGAAAAAGCAATGGAAGCTGCCCATGAAAGCGCCTCAGAAAACGTTGACAAGATTCGGGAAGCTATTGAGGAGTACGAAATAAAATTCAACAAGGCACAGCAGGATTAGTTTATTTCCTGTATAAAAAATATTGGGTTACGGCCTCTATATAAAGTTTTTTGGCTTCATCACAGGTTAAACCGCGTGTTTGAAAAAGCGCGTTGGTTTTAAAAGCTGAAATGTGTGGTTTGCCGCCAGTGGGGGTGTCATCGTCATTGGTGGCGCGTTTGTAGTAGGCGTATAAGCGCAAAAGAACATCTGCCGGAAAAGGTTCAGCATGCTCGTTGATGCTTTTTACAGCATTCCTAAAGGCTATATCGAGCTTTTCTGAAGTCATTATTTTTCAGCAATTATTGAGATACCTCCTTTTACTTTTTGGTTGAGGGCTACTTTTACTTTAGCGTCAAGGGGAAGAAAAACATCTACGCGAGATCCAAATTTAATAAAACCACTATCGCTGGCCTGTGATACTTCGTCATTTATTTCGGCATAGTTCACAATTCGCTTTGCCATCGCCCCAGCAATTTGGCGGTAAAGAACTTCACCAAAAGCATCATTTTTCACAACAACCGTAGTGCGTTCATTCTCTTCAGAAGACTTTGGGTGCCAAGCCACCAAATATTTCCCAGGATGATATTTGCTATAAACAATCTTTCCACCCACAGGATAGCGTGTTACGTGCACATTGATTGGACTCATAAAAACTGAGACCTGTAACCTTTTATCGTTGAAATATTCTTTCTCAAAAACTTCTTCAATTACAACAACTTTTCCGTCAACAGGTGAAAGAACGTAATCTGGATGCACCAAAAAATTTCTTTTGGGATTTCTGAAAAACTGTAAAACCAAGAGTAACAGTATTATCAAAGAAATAATAACTCCGCCGCGAATGGTTGGGTCTCCCACAAAAACATTTGCCAAAAGACTAAGCCCGATAACAATTACCAGCGCTACAAAAATAATTTTGAAACCTTCTTTATGAAACATTGTCAACTATTAATAAAAATGCATAAACAAATGGGCTGGCGTAAATAATGCTGTCTAGCCTGTCATACAGTCCGCCGTGCCCTGGCATGATGATACCGCTGTCTTTCACGCCGGCCTGTCTCTTAAATTTGGATTGTATCAAATCGCCAATTGTTCCAAAAATAGCAACAATAATTGCCATCACTATCCAAACCCACAACGGATACTTTTCTGCGTCTAACGGACTATAGTTTTCTAATACTTTAAAGATAACAAATCCTGCCAAAAGAGTGCCCAACATGCCGCCCACAAAACCTTCGATTGTCTTTTTTGGCGAAATGCGTTCCAGCAGTTTATGTCTTCCAAAGTTCTTTCCGATGAGGTAGGCAAATGTATCGTTGCTCCAAACCAATATAAAAACAGCTACAATTATTTCAGGCATAAACCTGCCGTCAATATTCATTATAGGTATAAGGGTAAGAAACACGAAACCACTAATGATATAGAGTATTACCGTAACGTATTTTTTCTTTTCAAACATTGGGATTTTACTGGTCCAAAGCACATCCTTTAAAAGGTAAAGATTTACAAAACCGCTTAAAATCAAAAGAAGGTAAACAGCATTATCGTCAAAAACGTTATAGCTCAAAAAATAAAAAGCGGCGGCAAGCAGTAAGTAGGCAAGATAACTGGTGAGGTGTATCAGTTTTAAATATTCGCTTAAAGTGATTACTGCAAGAACAAAGAAGAGTCCCATAAACCATTCACGCGAAGTGAACATTGCAAAAATGATGATCGAAATGTATAATACGCCCGAAAGGGTCCGTACGAGAATTTCCTTCATATTATAAGTCTTCCAGTAGCAACAAATATAGGTTTTTTGTGCTACTTCCATAACTCATAAAATCCTTTTCTTTTTCAGTCTCAAAGTCTTGAATAGTAGTAATGTTACTGGGAATATAACTTGAACTTTTGTTTTTGATTGTCCGCAACCCTTCACTAATGGTATCAACAATCTGGCTGGTTGTTGCAAAAATGATGAAGTTGGAAGGAAGTTCATTCAACTTCTTTTCCTTTATTTGGTTTGAAGAAAGCAAGATGGAACCATTGTCTGAGACTAATGATTCACAGGTAGATAGAAAAAATTTTGAATCTGCATTTTTCACGAAACTAAGGTTGAAACCGTCAAATTTTTTGGTGAGCATTTCATTAACGCAGAAAACATCCTGTTCGTACCAGTCATTTTCGAGCATTATATTATCAAAGCCTTCCAAAATTTCTTCCCAGTTTTCACAGTAAATAAATTTACCGCCGTTGTTTTTGAAATTATAGGTAAACTTTTCGTCAATAGGAAGTTTCTGTTCTGGGTAATAACTGCTATGATCGGCTTTGTCGGCACGCTTGGCCTTCTCTTCCGATTTATAATTAGGGTTTAAAAGCCTTTTAAATAGACTCATTAATAATTCATTGAGGAGTTCATAATTACGTTCAACTTCAAATATATAAAATCTATATTGAAGTTTTGTTACCTAAAAAACAAAGTTTCATTACAAAACCAAAAATGGCAACATTATGTTGTTGCCACTCTTGTTGCTTCTTCCGGTATTACGAAAGGACGGTCACCAAATATTTTTTGAAGGTTGTCTTTGAAAATCACTTCTTTTTCAAGAAGCACATTCGCCAGTTCGGTCAATTTATCTTTATTATCTTCCAAAAGTTTAATAGCACGATCATACTGACTTTCAATAAGTGTAGAAATTTCTTTGTCTATCAATTCTGCCGTTTTCTCGCTGTAAGGCTTAGAGAAGTTATATTCAGACTGTCCGCTGCTATCGTAATAAGTAAGGTTTCCAATTTTATCGTTCAGGCCGTAAATAGTAACCATGGCACGGGCTTGTTTTGTAACTTTTTCCAGATCGCTCAATGCGCCTGTGGAAATACGGTTGAAAATCACTTTTTCTGCAGCACGGCCACCAAGGGCAGCACACATTTCGTCCAGCATTTGCTCTGGGTGAATAATCAATCTTTCCTCTGGCAAATACCAAGCGGCCCCCAAAGATTGCCCACGGGGAACGATGGTAACTTTCACCAACGGCGCTGCGTGCTCAAGCATCCAGCTTACTGTGGCGTGGCCAGCTTCGTGATATGCAATGGCGCGCTTTTCGTCCATCGTCATTATCTTGTTCTTCTTTTCAAGACCACCAACGATTCTATCTACGGCATCCAAGAAATCTTGTTTGCCAACAGATTTTTTACCGTTTCGTGCGGCAATAAGAGCGGCTTCATTACAAACATTCGCAATGTCAGCTCCAGAGAAACCAGGGGTTTGTTTTGAAAGAAAATCGGTATCTAAATTCTCATCCTTTTTAATAGGGCGCAAGTGAACTTCAAATATTTCTTTACGTTCACGAACATCTGGAAGGTCAACATATATCTGTCTGTCAAAACGACCGGCACGCATCAAAGCTTTATCTAATACATCTGCACGGTTTGTGGCAGCAATCACAATAACGTTTGTATTGGTTCCGAAACCGTCCATTTCCGTTAACAGCTGGTTCAAGGTGTTTTCACGCTCGTCGTTGCTTCCGGAGAAGTTGTTCTTCCCACGGGCACGGCCAATGGCGTCAATTTCATCAATAAAAATAATGGCAGGCGATTTGTCCTTTGCTTGTTTGAAAAGGTCACGAACACGGGAAGCTCCCACACCCACAAACATTTCAACAAAATCTGAACCTGAAAGCGAAAAGAAAGGCACTTTTGCTTCACCTGCAACGGCTTTTGCCAATAGAGTTTTACCTGTTCCTGGAGGCCCTACCAGTAATGCGCCTTTCGGAATTTTACCGCCTAAGGAAGTATATTTTTCCGGATGTTTCAAGAAATCTACAATTTCTTGTACTTCTTCTTTTGCACCTTCCAAACCTGCAACATCTTTGAAAGAAGTTTTTACATCCGTCTTCTCGTCAAAAAGTTTTGCCTTTGATTTTCCAATATTGAAAAGCTGGCCACCAGCACCACCGCCGGCACCGGAAGACATTTTTCGCATTATAAAAATCCAAATACCAATGATGATAACAAATGGCAAAATGCCCATTAAAATATCACCCCAAACATTATTATCTGTATCAAAGTTTAAGTTTGCGGGTAAATTGTTTTGCGCTTTTATATCTTGGAAATCTTCTTGAAATAACTGAAGGTCGCCAAATTCAAATTCGTAGCTTGGGTCATTTGGCCCTGGTGATAAAAATGAAGGAGTGTTTTCTTTTTTGGAATGGATTTCTTTTTTTTTGGCTTCTTCAGTAAGATAAACCTTTGCAATCTTCTTGTTGATAACATCAACTTTTTCAACGTCGCCATTTCTCAAAAACTCTTCAAACTTGGCTTGATTGGTCTTTTCCGGTTGGGACCAGCTACCGCCGCCAAAAAAGTTTATTCCCACAAAGAGAAGGGCTATGGCTATATAAATCCAATAATAAGTAGGCTTCGGCCTCTTTGAATCGTTCTTTTTATTTTTATTTTCTTCAGCCATAAGGCAAATTTCTTTTTTAGTTTGTTGTTTCTATTTTAACCGATTTTGCATCGCCCCAAAGCCCTTCAATGTCATAAAACTCGCGAATATGTTTTTGAAAAACGTGTACCACAACGTGCACGTAGTCCATAAGTATCCACTCTGCGTTGTCGCTTCCTTCAACGTGCCAAGGTTTTTCTTTTAAAGCTTTGCTTACGGATTTTTGAATGGAATTCACAATGGCGTTAACCTGTGTGTTTGAGGTACCATTACAGATTATGAAATAGTCGCAAACGGTATTTTCTATATCTCGGAGGTCAAGAATTTCGATGTCTTTTCCTTTTACTTCTTCAATCCCTCGTATTATTTGGGTAATAAGTTGATCTGTTCCTGCTTGTTTTTTCTGCATTAATTATTTTTCTTTTCTTTTTCGCAAAGTTATTACTTTTTTGTTTCTTGAAGCGCCATAAAAGCGTAATACTAAACATAATTATAGTTTTGAAGATAATCAAACTTAGTGCCATCGATTCCACAAATTCTTACTTGAAGCAGTTAGCGAAAGAAACGCTATTGCAGGACGAAACGGTTGTGCTTACAAACCATCAACTTTCCGGGCGGGGGCAAATGGGCACCGGGTGGCTTTCAAGGGAGGGGCAAAGCCTTACATTCAGTATGTTCAAGGAATTTGAAAAACTGCAAATAGAGCAACAGTTTATGATTTCTATGGCCGTTTCTTTAGCTATTGCAAACGCGCTTAAAAGTATGGGTGTTCCTAAAATATCAATTAAATGGCCAAACGACATATTGTCAGCTAATTGGAAAATTGGCGGAATTTTGATTGAAAACGTCCTGGAAGGCAGTTTTGTAAAATATTCAATAATTGGAATTGGACTCAATGTGAACGAAGCACATTTTCCAAATCTACCACAGGCAAGTTCCCTGAAACTTGAAACGGGCAAAACATTTCAGTTGGAAGAAGTGCTTCATATAACTCTTAAAAACGTTTTTAAAAATTTAAAAAATCTTTCAACAAAAGACTTTTCAGAAATGAAACAGCTTTATGAAAATAATTTATTCAGAAAAGAAACGGTCTCAGTTTTTGAAACTGCCGATGGTTTGCGCTTCAACGGAATAACAAAAGGAGTTTCCGACATTGGCGAACTTTTGGTGGAAACGGAAAATGAGCAATTACAGAAATTTCAACTAAAAGAAGTGAAATTGGTTTATTGAAAGCCCCCAACCCCTAAAGGGGAGATGAAGGTTCGGACATCGAGTACTGGCACCCTTTAGGGCTGGGATTGTTATGAAATGTGCTCAACCTAAGTGTGTAACCAAAATTGAAGGTTTTGTTTTAAACCTCCTCCAAGTTTGAAGCAAGCGTATCAATAAATTTTGAAATTGGTCCTTTCACCATCATTGCCATCATAGTGTTGAATTTGCCTTCAAAAAGTAACTCCACGGTTGAAGTATTTTCAGAAACTTCTTCAATATTTCCGGTTAAAGTGAACGGAATTTTATCGCTAATGGCTCCCAAAACAACTTTGTTTGGTTTTTCAACTTCTTTTACTTCAAGAGCGATTTCGGGCATTCCTTTTAGTGCAAACTCAAAAGACTTTTCGCTTAAAACCTCAAATTTGCTGATGTTCTCCGGCATTAATGTTTCAAAATTCTTTACATCTGTCAAAAAATCGCAAAGGTCTGCGGCAGATTTTTGTACGGTTACTTTTTTGCTATTTAATTTCATCTAAAATATTTCTTATTGATTATTGCTGTTTTTTATTAGGCTACTAACTTTCGATTACCGACTACTTTAAATCTACGCCGGGGCCCAACCTTGAATTTTGAATTTTAAACCTTGAATTGCTGTCCCCAAGTTTCAGGATTTTTACGCCATTCAGAAAGTAAAGTCGCTTCTTCAGAATTGATATATCTTGATCTTTCGGCCTCTTCCAGCAACATTTCATAATTGCTCAACGTGTTCAAAGTAACATTGGCATTCTTAAAATTTTCTTCGGCAGTTTTAAAACCATAGCTAAAAATCGCCAACATTCCCTTCACATTTGCATTTGCTTCTTTTATAGCTTCCACTGCCAACAAACTGCTTTTTCCGGTGCTGATGAGGTCTTCCACAACAATTACGCTGGTGTTTGGTTCCAAATGGCCCTCAATTTTATTTTGGCGTCCGTGACCCTTTGCTTCGGGACGAACGTAGCAAAAAGGGACGTTCAAATAATCTGCAACCAAAGCACCAATTCCAATAGCGCCAGTGGCCACACCGGCAATCATTTCGGGCTTTCCATAGAGTTCCTCAATTTGTTTTGCAAGGTTTTCGCGGATGTAATTTCGTATCATCGGATAGGAAAGTGTGATGCGATTATCGCAGTAAATTGGGGATTTCCATCCCGATGCCCATGTAAAAGGGTTTTGCGGTTGCAATTTTATTGCATTAATTTGCAGTAATAATGCAGCGGTTTTTTGTGCCGTTTCTTTGTTTAATATCATTATGCAAATGTATAAAGTTTTTGTAAAAGATATTCCCATTATTCTTTCCACGGAAAAATATATTGGGGAGCATTACACCACCATTCCTTTAAAACAGGCTCATTTTAAAAAATTGGTGAAGAAAATAAACAACGGCGAGCTGCTATACGTGAACCTTTACCACAAAAATGCCGAAAAGCTGGAACGATTTCTTCGGAAAAAAATAAAGGTAGTGGAAGCCGCTGGCGGATTGGTTTACAACAGTAAAAAGGAAATTCTCTTCATCCGAAGAAATAAAAAATGGGACCTTCCAAAAGGAAAAATTGAAAAGGGGGAAACCCACGAAGAAGCTGCCATTCGTGAAGTTATAGAGGAAACAGGGGTAAAGGATTTAGAAATTCGTCACTTTATGATGAAAACCTATCACGTTTTTACGCGAAACGAGAAATTTCGTTTAAAAATAACGTATTGGTATGAAATGTTCAGCGATTATGACGGCCCACTCGTTCCTGAGCCTACCGAGGGAATTAAAAAAGTAAAGTGGAAAAATTTTCAAAAATCACAAAAGGCACTTCAAGATTCTTACGAAAACATCAAGCTTTTATTTCCGAAAGAATATTTAACCACCCACCCGAACGATAGGATAACGGAGGTGTGATTTTTCGTAATAAGGGGATTGTTTGTGGATCCAATCCAGTTGCGAATACCAGTTATTTGCAAATGCGGGCTCGTTCTTCTTTTTGGTTTCAAACGCAGCCTTGATTTCGGGATTTTCATTTAGGATTTTTTCAGCCATATCTTCCCAAACGTAGGGCGAAAAACCTTCTTTTTGTTGCAGGATTGCGTCGAAAAAATTCCAGTTAAAAAAAGAATCGACTGCCGATGGTTCCAACGTTTCGAGGATATAACGTATTCCGGACTGCTGTGTTTTTACCAAAATATCACCTTCTTTTACCGAAACGTTTTCTGTGCTTTTGGCCACTTCGGTTTTGTAATGTAGATAATGGCCTTCAAAAGGATTTTTTACAGTTTCAAAACTTTTCATTTTGTAAACTTCTGCGGATATAGTTGTGTCATTTTTAATTTCTGAAAATACGATTCCGTTTAATTTTAAAAGTTCTATTACGTTCCAATAACCTTTCGGAATAACGTATGCCGAAGGGATTGTAACAGAATCCGTCGCTTTAAAATAATTGTAATAAGTTACATCTTTTGTAAAAGGTTTGTCTCGAAAATACTTTAAACGATCTGCGCCCGTAATATTGCTGGAAATCATTTTTCCCTCAAAACCTTTAAATGAAAGTGTTGCTATTTTTGTGGAATCAACTTCCCAAGAAATAGGGTAATAACTTCCAACTTTGTATTTTTCAATAGCATTTTTTCGCAGTGTTTTAATTTTTGAAGCATCTTTTTCGGCAATGGAAATAAAACTTTTCATCAGTTCAAAAGTGCCTTCAACTCTTTGTTTGTAGGGTTTTAGCATATGCGTTTCCACAATTAGACCCAAAGAATTGAACAAAGTTGCGTAACCAGAAGAATAGCGCGGTGAATCCATAAATTGCTCAAAACCTTTTTCGGGCACTTGGTTGAAAACGTTCACATACGGAGTGATATCCCAATTTTTTTGATGAAGCGAATCCTCTAACTGTGGCATTAAAGAAGTATGCAAATAGTTCCCCAATTCGCCGCCCAATTTGTCGTGCTGCGTAAAAAGATGGGTTAGCACATATTGATAGTCCGCGCCGTTGCTAACGTGATTATCGATAAACAAATCTGGGTTCAGCCAATGAAAAATTTCTGCGAAAGCTCTCGCGTTTTTGGTATCAGATTTTATAAAATCACGATTCAAATCATAGTTTCGGGCGTTTCCGCGAAAGCCGTATTCTTCGGGACCGTTTTGATTGGTGCGGCTGCTGCTGTTTCTATTTAGAGCTCCGCCAATGTTATAAATAGGAATGGTTGCGATGATAGTATTCTTCGGTACTGGAATTTTATTTTCCGCAAAATCCCGAAAAAGTAGCATTGTGGCATCAATACCGTCTGGTTCTCCGGGATGGATTCCATTGTTTATCAGCAACAAATTTCTGCCATTTTTTGAGAAGGTTTCTGAAGTTTTCTCTTGGGTTTTGTTTTGCGGATCAAAAATGACCAAATGAAGTGGAAAACCACTATCAGTCTGACCCATTTCATAAACAATTATTGATGGAAATTTCTTTTCCAAAGCAATATAAAACGCGATGACTTCTTTATAGGTTTCGGTTTGATTGCCATTTGAAGTTTCAAAAGCGGTCTGGGAATGCTGTCCAATTATGGCATTGAAAATAAAAAAAATAAAAATTTTGAGGAAAGACTTCATTAGTGAATTTGTTAAATTATTTCCTTTCAAGAATCTCAGAATACAATATTACGGAAGTTGCTAACAAGTAAATAAAAAACATGAGAATATAAAAAACATCTTTTTTCTTGCGTTTTTTTTTTTTTTGGTATAACTTGCTTACTCACTGTTTAGTATATTTATATGAAAACAATTACTTTATTACACGTTACATTTCTTATTGCCTTCTTTTTGGGAATAAGATCACAAGCGCAATCTCCAGAACTCGAAATTGTCCTTTCACAAAACATCAGCCAAGTATTATTGCCCATTGGCGGTCTTTCATGCGCTGGTGGTGATAATCAATGGTACCGCGAATATATACTTGATGAAGAAGGCATAAACAGCCCGGTGGCATTAATGAGTGTAGAATTTGGCGTGCAGGCTATTGACGCAACTACGGAACTTCAAGTTTTTGCTTATGACTATGAAGAATTCCCTGATGGTTTTGACATAAGTAATCCACCAACACCAATAGCGTCTGGAACTGTAACTATTGGTCCCTCAGACATTGGAACTTATGTACGGGCAATCTTTGATACTCCCGCTGTGGTTACAGAAAATACAACAGTAGTTGTAAGTTTGGTACAGCCCACTGTAGATGGTGTAAATTTCTTTCTTGGGGTTACGGAGAGCGAAACGAAACCCAGCTTTTTTTCTAGTGCTGAATGTGGGACTTCACCCCCTATATCTATGATTGATATGGGTTTTCCAGATTCCCGCCATCTTCTTAATTTGGTGGTGGATAATGAGCTTTCCGTGGCAGAGCAAGCGGTTGAAAACTTTACAGTATATCCAAACCCTGCAAAAAATATTCTAAACGTATCTCTAGCGCCTTTAACGGTTGAGGACATTGCGATATACGATATTATGGGGAAGAAATTAAATTGCAATTACAGTGATTCAACCATTGATATTTCAGGTCTTTCCGAAGGAACCTACTTCTTAAAAATCAATACAGGCAATTCTGTTTTTACCCGAAAGTTTGTGAAGGAATAGCATTACTTTGTTGTATCGAAACGAATTCATAAAAAAGCCCTGCAAAAAATTTGCGGGGCTTGATATTTCAATCTAAAAGGTCTTTATCCGTTCATCGAAATCAAAAACTCTTCGTTGTTTCTGGTTTTTTTAATTCGGTCGTTGATAAATTCCATCGCTTCAACAGGGTTCATATCTGCAAGGTATTTTC
>JBBQUI010000015.1:0-28154 GCA_038212575.1 Flavobacteriales bacterium | reverse complement strand
CCATTCACCCACAACGGAATTTCCCAAAAACCCATCGTGGCCTTTGTTTGAATACCCAAATATCACGGAATTGTTTACTTCTCCCCCAACTTTACAATGCGGGCCAATCGTAGTATTGCTATAAATTTTAGCACCCATTTTAAGGGTGGAATGTTCACAAAGTGCAAAAGGTCCCCGAACCGAACAGGCTTCCATAATTTCAGCATCTTTTCCTATATAAATTGGGCCTTCTGAGGCGTTCAAAGAACAAAGTGGTAGCTTTGCGCCTTCTTCAATAAAAATATTTTGGGGATTACTCGCCCAAACGGCTTCTGGAATTGGTTGCGATTTTCTGCCTTTGGTAAGCATTTCAAAATCGCGCTTTATCGCTTCACCGTTTTTTGAAAAGATATCCCAAGTATGTTCAATTCTTAAAACATCATCGTGTGAATATTGAATAATATCGAAGGTTTCAAAATCTACTTCCTGCCCTTCCGAAGCAAAAAAAGCAATGGGTTCATCATCAAAAAATACGGCTTGATTTTCTTCCAAGCCTTTGATAATGTTCACCAAATTTTCCGAAGGCAGAAAAGAAGCATTTATCAAAACGTTCATTTCCAATTCCAAAAAAGGGTATTTCTCTGAAAGATAATCTTCAGTTACAGTAGTTGTGGTTAATCCCAAAAGAAGTTCCCACTTTTCGCGAATGGTCAAAATTCCCACACGAATATCTGCAACTGGGCGTGTAAATGTAAAAGGTAAAAGCTGGTTGCGAACGTTGCCGTCAAAAAGAATGTAGTTCATCTTATTTATTGCTGTTATGTTTGATTGTTTTAAAGTTTTACAAAGAATAATACAAAAAACAAAACTATCGATAATAATGAGGCACAAATACCGATAACTGCAAGCCTATAATTGTTTTTCGCATTTTTTATAAGCGCTAGATTTTGTTGCGCCATTTGCTGGATGAGTTCTGCCTGTTTCACCTCGTTATTTTCAAGAACCTCGATGCGGTTCAATAAACTTGCAGGATCAAAACTATGGTTATTCTCTGTTTTTGCTTTTTCTTTTTTGTTGGAAGAAAGTACCCTTCCCGCCATTTCGGCCAAAGAGATTGCGTGTGGTATCAATTGTGCCCAGGACATACTTTTTTTAGTTTAGATATTAATTAATAAAGATAACAAAGGTCCGCCCAACCCCAAAAAAAAAGCCCTCGATTTCTCGAAGGCTTTTGTATATTTTGTCTAATTGAAGACTATTCTTCAGTTTTAGCTTCTGTAGCAGCAGGTTTTTTAAACTTGTCGTATTTGTTTTTGAATTTGTCAATACGTCCTGCAGTATCAATAAGTTTTGCTTTTCCGGTATAAAAAGGGTGTGAAGAACGTGAAATCTCCATCTTTACCAAAGGATACTCAACACCATCTACCTCGATAGTTTCTCTAGTATCTGCAGTTGATTTTGTAAGGAAAACATCTTCATTACTCATGTCCTTAAAAGCAACTAGTCTATAATTTTCTGGGTGGATACCTTTTTTCATCTCTGTAATATTATAATTTAAAATGCGCTCTTCCGACTTTTCGGAATTGAGTTTGCAAATTTAAGTATTAATTGGAAATTAGCAACAAAATAATACACTTTTTTAATTCTTTACAAATTCTACTGCAAATGTAACGTTTTGCTATCTTTGTTTACTAACAATCCGAACCAAAAAACTATTTAAAAAAATGGAAAATCATCCAATTTCGACCAAAAAATCTGCAGCTACCTATGGCCTCATTTTAGGTGCGGGGCTTGCCTTAATGACCACCCTAATGTATGTTTTGAATACAGAACTTTTCACAAAATGGTGGATAGGAATTTTAAGTTTTCTTATTGTTATTATAATTGCAATTGTTTCAGTAGCAAAAGCAAAAGGAATTTTAGGCGGAGTAATGAGTTTTAAAGAGGCATTTACAGTTTATTTTATAACCGTTGCAATTGGCTCTCTAATAAGTACATTAGTTGGAATTTTAATATTTAATATAATCGACCCGGATTTAGCAGCTTTTCTGCAAGAAAGAACATTGGAAATGACCGCAGAATTTTTACAAAAAATGGGCACACCACAAGTAGAAATTGACAAACAAATGGCAAAAATGGCGGATCAAGACAATTTCGCAATTTTATCACAGCTGAAAAATTACGTTTTCGGACTTGCATTTATGAGTGTCATAGGTCTACTTGTTGCGCTGATCTTTAAAACAAAGAATCCAAACCCGTTAAATTAATTAATGAACATATCCATCGTCATCCCGCTTCTTAACGAAGAAGAATCACTTAATGAACTTTACCATTGGATTGCATCCGTTATGCAATCCAATGGTTTTTTATACGAGCTCATATTTATTGATGATGGCAGCACAGACGATTCGTGGAAAATTATTGAAACGCTTTCCGAAGAAAACGAAGAAGTAAAAGGAATTCGTTTTCAGAAAAACTATGGGAAATCACAAGCCCTGCACGCTGGTTTTGCGATGGCGAAAGGCGATGTGATTATCACTATGGATGCCGATTTGCAGGACAATCCCGAAGAAATCCCAAAGCTATATAAAATGATAACCGAGGAAGATTTCGATCTTGTTTCTGGCTGGAAAAAGAAAAGGTACGATTCGGTGATTAGCAAAAACATGCCTTCAAAATTGTTTAATTACGCAGCGCGGAAAACTTCCGGCGTTAAATTGCACGATTTTAATTGTGGCTTGAAAGCTTATAAAAGAGACGTTGTAAAATCCATTGAAGTAACTGGCGAAATGCACCGTTACATTCCAGTTTTAGCAAAAAATGCTGGCTTCAGCAACATTTCAGAGAAGCCAGTTTTACACCAAGCCCGAAAATATGGTACTACGAAATTTGGTGCCGAGCGCTTTATACGTGGCTTTTTGGATTTGATAACTATTTGGTTTTTGTCGCGTTTTGGAAAACGGCCGATGCACCTTTTTGGTGCTTGGGGCGCAATAATGCTCATAATCGGTTTCTTTTTGACACTTTATCTAGGGATTGATAAACTGTTTTTAAATCCTTATGGCAGACTTATTACAGAACGTCCACAATTTTATATCGCCCTTACCGCAATGATTTTGGGAACCCAACTCTTTCTCGCAGGATTTTTGGGCGAATTGATCCTCAGAAGCAAAAAAGATTCCCGAAACTACATAATAAAGGAAACAGTAAATTCATGATTCGGGATTTGGGATTCGTAAATTAGAAATCATTACATCACTAAAATTTTGAACCTTGAACATTGAATCTTGAATTCTCCCTTATTTTATTCCTATTTTTGCACTTTAATTTAAGCGAATGATTTACGTAGATCCGAAAATTTTAGCCCGAGTTAACCAGTGGCTCACCCCCTTTTTCGACGAAAAAACTCAACACGACATTAAAGAAATGATTGCCTACGATCCTGAGGGATTGGAAGACAGTTTTTATAAAAACCTGGAATTCGGAACTGGCGGAATGCGAGGAATCATGGGGCTAGGTGATAACCGCATCAATAAATATACACTGGGAAAAAACACCCAAGGGCTTTCAGATTATTTAAAAAAGCAATTCCCAAACACAGAAATTAAAGTTGCTATTGCTTACGATTGCCGCCATAACAGTAAAGAATTTGCAAAAGTAGTAGCTGATGTATTTTCCGCAAACGGAATAAAAGTTTTTCTTTTTTCTGAATTGCGACCCACGCCCGAGCTTTCTTTCGCAGTAAAATATTTGGATTGCCAAGCTGGAATTGTTTTGACGGCTTCCCACAATCCGCCCGAATACAACGGTTATAAAGTATATTGGGAAGATGGCGGACAATTGGTTCCACCGCAGGATGCCGAAATTATTGCTGAAATAAATTCGCTGAATTACGAAGACATAAAGTTTGGAGCGAATGAAAGTTTGATCCAATTTATAGATACAGAAGTTGATGACGCATTTGCAAAGGCTTCCGTTGAAAACGGAACTTTCAATACTTCCCAAACAGCGAAAGACAACTTAAAAATTGTTTTCACGTCGCTTCACGGCACTTCAATCACAATGATTCCGAAGGTTTTGGAAATGGCTGGATATAAAAATATTTCAATAGTTAGCGAGCAAGCAGAACCGGATGGGGATTTCCCAACCGTAAAATCACCCAATCCCGAAGAACCGGCAGCGTTGAAAATGGCTTTGGAACTCGCTGAAAAAGAAAATGCAGATATCGTAATCGGAACTGACCCTGATTGTGATCGTTTGGGCGTTGCCGTTCGAAACAACGAAAATAAAATGGTTTTGCTCAATGGAAACCAAACCATGGTTTTGATGACGCATTTCCTTTTGGAGCAATGGAAAAATGCTGGAAAACTGAACGGAAAACAGTTTGTAGCATCAACTATCGTTTCTACACCGATGGTGAAAAAGGTTGCGGAACATTTCAATGTAAAATATATTGAAGGGCTCACAGGCTTTAAGTGGATCGCGAAAATGATCAAAGACTTCCCCGAGCTTGAATTTATTGGCGGTGGCGAAGAAAGTTTCGGTTATTTGGTGGGCGATTTTGTACGCGATAAAGACGCAGTAACCGCTACTTTATTGGCCTGTGAAATTGCGGCACAAAAAAAACATTCCGGCAGCAGCATGTTTCAATATTTGAACGATGTTTACGAACAATTCGGAAACTACCGCGAACATTTAATTTCAGTCACCAAAAAAGGAAAACAGGGCGCTAAGGAGATTTCAGCAATGATGAAAGTGCTTCGCGAGAATCCATTTAAGCAAATTGCAGGAAGCAAAGTAGTCCGTATGGACGATGTTTCAAAAAGCGAAACTACAGATTTTATAAAACAAGAAACCTCGCAGTTAAACCTACCAAAATCAAACGTGTTAATTTATTACACCGAAGATGGCAGCAAAATTGCAGCGCGACCCAGCGGCACCGAACCGAAAATAAAGTTCTACATTAGCGTGAACACTTGTGAAAAGAATAATTTTGAAGACATACTTCAGAAAAAAATTGACGCCATTGCCGCACAACTAAACATCAGTTAATGAATTATTTCAGAAAAATACTGCGTTACGCCTACCCTTATAAGCGATACGCTTTTCTCAATATCTTTTTTAACGTGCTGTACGCGTTGTTTGGCACGCTTTCTTTTGTTGCGCTCATTCCTGTTTTGGAGATTATTTTCAGTGACAAACGCACACTTGGCTCGCAGCCCGTTTATGAAGGAATTTCCAATATAAAAGATTTTTCACAGGAATATCTAAATTACTTTATCGTTGACAACATCAATAAACAAGGGGAATTTACAATACTCATGTATATGGTCGGTATCATTATTTCCCTCTTTTTATTGAAAAACCTAAGCAATTATTTGGCGATGTTCTATTCCACTTTTCTTCGGAATGGTGTTTTGAAAGATCTTCGGAATGATCTTTATAGCAAAGTAATTCAATTTCCTCTGGCTTTTTATTCCGAAAAAAGAAAGGGCGATACCATCTCCCGATTGAGCGGCGATGTTGATGAAGTTAAAAACTCAGTACTTTCCGTTTTGGAAATGATTGTCCGCGAACCGTTGACCATTATTTTTTCGTTGGCGACAATGCTTTTTATAAGTCCGAAACTCACTCTTTTCGTATTTCTATTTTTACCTATTTCAGGATTTTTGATTTCAAAAATTGGTAAGTCGCTTAAAAAGGGTTCTTTAAAAGTTCAGCAGGAACAGGGTGTTTTTCTTTCAATATTGGAAGAAACCATGGGCGGATTGCGCATCATTAAAGCATTTCACGCCGAAAATCTTTTTCAAAAGAAGTTTGAAGACAGTAATGAGCGGTTTTACAAATATTCCAATTCCGTTTTAAACAGGCAGAACCTTGCCTCTCCGGTTAGCGAACTTTTGGGAATTATCACGATTGGAATACTTTTGGTTTATGGAGGTTGGTTAGTTTTTGTTGACAGAACGCTGGAAGCAAGTTTCTTTATTGGCTACATTATGCTTGCATACAATATTTTAACTCCGGCGAAAGCAATTGCAAAAGCAAGCTATTCCATAAAACGCGCCAATGGTTCTGCACTTCGTATTTTGGAATTACTCGAGGCTAAAAACACGATAACTGATATTGAAAACCCTGTTCAAAAAGAAGGTTTCAACGAAGTGATTTCCATTAAAAATATTTCGTTTAAATATGAAGATCAGTATGTTTTAAAAGATTTTTCATTAGAAATTCCAAAAGGAAAAACCGTGGCGCTAGTTGGGCAGTCCGGTAGTGGAAAAAGTACGATTGCGAATTTATTGACACGTTTTTATGATGTAAACCAAGGCAGCATCGAAATTGATGGGATTGATATAAAAAATATTTCGAAAAAATCACTGCGCGGTTTGATGGGTATTGTTTCACAGGATTCTATTCTTTTTAATGATTCAGTTGCAAACAATTTAAAACTTGGAAAACCACTCGCTTCCGATTCAGAATTGATGGAAGCTGCGGACATTAGTAATTCATACGAATTCATAAAAGATCTTCCCGAAGGTTTTCAAACCAACATTGGTGATAGCGGAAACAAACTGAGTGGCGGACAAAAACAACGATTAAGCATTGCCCGCGCCGTTCTCAAAAACCCGCCGATAATGATTTTGGATGAAGCAACTTCAGCTTTGGACACCGAAAGCGAGCGTTTGGTGCAGGATGCTTTGGAAAAAATGATGAAAAATAGAACTTCCATCGTCATAGCCCACAGGCTTTCCACTATTCAAAATGCAGATAATATTGTTGTACTTTCTAAAGGAAAAATTGTGGAACAGGGCAAGCACCAAGAACTGTTGGAGAAAAAAGGAGTTTACTACAGTCTGGTGGAAATGCAGTCTCTTGCATAATTTCAAAAGCACAATTAAACCATTCTTCTGTAACTTAGTCATATAATTAAGTTGCGCACTTAAAAATGGTTGAAGAAAAAGAACTAGTAGCTGCATTGCAGACCGAAACGGACAAAGAGTCTGCGTTTCGGGAACTTGTTTCGCAATATAAGGAACGGCTTTACTGGCAAATCAGGAATATGGTTTTGGACCACGATGATGCCGATGACGTGCTTCAAAACACCTTTATGAAAATTTTCAGAAACATAAATTCCTTTAAAGGTGAAAGTAAATTGCACACGTGGATGTATAGAATTGCAGCTAATGAATCCATCACTTTTCTCAACAAAAAAGCGAAACGAAATAATGTTTCAATTGAAAATATGAAAGACAATGCAGTGCGCAAACTTGAAAGCGACGTTTACTTTGAAGGCGACGCCATTCAACTGCAATTTCAAAAAGCGATTGCAACGCTCCCAGAAAGACAACGATTGATTTTCACGATGAAATATTTTGAAGACCACACTTTTGAGGAGCTTTCTAAAATTTTGGAAACTTCTGTGGGTGGATTGAAAAGCAGCTATCACATTGCTGTAAAGAAAATTACGGAATTCATAAAAACGCAGGATGAAACTCTTTGAAGTTTTTCAAGTCCTAATTAAACAATGAAAGAAAACAAAAACATACAGGGTTTTAAAACTCCCGACAACTATTTCGAGAATTTCGAGGAGTGCTTGTTGGGCAAAATTTCCGAAGACAGCTTCCCGAAATCCGCTGGGCATATCGTTCCTGACGGATACTTCGAAAAAATCGAAGACCGTGTTTTTAAGACAGTGAACAATTCAGAAAAAACTAAAAAAGTAATTCCTCTTTTCCCGAAAAAATATTTCGGGTATGCCGCAGCAATTGCCGCTTGTTTGATTCTTGGTTTTACAATTTTCAATACCAGCACCTCTAAGTCAACCCTCGATACGTTACAATTGGCAGCAATAGACAATTATATTGAAGAAGGCAATTTGAATTTGGACTTATATGATTTAGCGTCCTTTATAGAAGATGAAGATATTAATCAGGTAAATTTTAAAAATAAGCAATTCTCAGATAAAACTTTGGAAAGTTACATTTTAGAAAATTTGGATGAAGAAACCTTAATAAACGAACAATGAAAAAGTTATTTTTTATATTCCTATTGGCCACAGCAACAATATATGCACAGGAAGGAAAACACGAAAGAATTAAAGCTTTAAAGACGGCTTATATAACCGAAAAATTAGCACTTACTTCTTCTGAAGCTGAAAAATTTTGGCCTATTTATAACAGATATGACGAAAAGTTTCACGACTTACGCAGAAAGGAAAAAAGTGAAATATTCCAAAAGCTACGTGATGGTTTGGATAATTTGAACGATGCTGAAGCCAATAATTTAATAGACAGAAGCCTATCGCTTGAAAGTGAGGAACTGGAGCTACGCAAACAAATGATTACAGAATTGCGAAATGTAATTTCCCCAAAAAAAATAATCACTCTCAAAAAAGCAGAGTATGATTTTAAAAGAGAGCTCTTAGATCGTTACAGACAAAGTAAAGGCGAAAAAGGCCCTAAAGGACCAAAATAAAAAAGGCCCCGAAAATTCGGGGCTTTTTTGTCAGTTCGAGCGCAGTCGAAAACTATGTATTGCAATAATTCACAATTACATTGCGCCCCATTCTTTTAAAGACTTTTCGTTTAAAGCTATATAATCATTATTTCCAGCAGCTTTTGCGAGTTCTTTTGATTTTTTAGCAGCTTCAATAGCTCCTTTTTTATCACCAGCTTTTGCATAGATCAAAGATTTTTGACGTAACTGCCAAAATGCAGGTTCTTTATTCATATCAATCGCTTTGTCAATCCAAGTTTTTGCTTGGTTTATATCTTTTCCTGATTCAAGGTAGTAAACTGCGGCAGCGTAATAATCATTTGCTCCCGGACCGTTCATCACTTTTTGGATACTCTCAGAAACCGTTTTATCTGTTCCAAATTTAATTGGCACAGCAACATACGTCTTTTCCCAAAGCATTCCGAGCATAGCGGAATCATTTTTCAAATCGTCAAAGGTCATTGTGAATGTTTCAACATTCATTGGCATAGGGTAAGCTTGAACAGAAACCTGGGCTGCTACTTTACTATCATCCCATTTTTCGGGAGTTCCCCAGTTTGAAGTGTCATTGTAGAAATAAACTTCCCAGTTTGAAGTACCTGGTTTTGTATAAATGGCATAGGAGCCAGCTTTTAATGTTTTGCCTCCCACTTCCACGTCTTCGCTAAAAGTAATTTTAGTACTTGCATTAGCACCTGTGCGCCACATAGCGTCATAAGGAACCAAACCTCCCATAATTGTTCTTTCTTTCATTGAAGGTCTTGAATATTCCAAGGTTACATCTGTAAGCCCGACTTTTTGTTCAATTTTTTGAAACGGACTTGGCTGTGGTGTCTGAATTTGTGCCTGAATGCCAATTGTTAACATCAAAGCGGAGAAAAGTAAAATAATATTTTTCATCGTAATGGTTTTAAGGTGTTTATAATTTATACGAAGTTAATGCTTGAAAATTTCTAAAAAGTTAAGAAAAGCTTAAAAAAGCAGAAAATTAACTTTTGGTAAACTGCGCAAATCAAAGCTATTGTACCAACACGGAACAACTGTTAATCTTTTGTTTAAACTTTTTTTGATGTCCTAAAACAAAGTATTTTTAAAGAAAAATCGAAATTATTATGTTGAAGCAATTACTTAAAGTATTCCGAATAAAGTTTTCAAACAGAACTGAGGAAACCAGCACGTATAGATTGTTGCGCATGAACCATAAACTTACTTTCAAGCCAAACAAATAAGGCCTGAATGAAAATTTATACACTGCATGCAAAACAGAACCTCCCCATATCTTTGGAGGAGGCTTGGAATTTTTTATCAAATCCCAAAAACCTAAAAGTAATTACGCCAGATTATATGGGTTTCCATATTCAGTCCGGTGAGGATAGACCCATGTTTGCTGGGCAGATTATTGAATATATTGTAACCCCTATTTTAGGCATTAAAACCAAATGGATTACAGAAATAACCCATAGTGTCGAAAAAAAATATTTTGTGGACGAACAGCGTTTCGGGCCTTATGCGCTTTGGCACCACAAACATTTTATAAAAGAAATTGAAGGCGGAGTGGAAATGGAAGACTTACTCCACTACAAACTTCCCTTTGGAATTCTTGGACAGCTAGTGCATCCTTTTTTGGTGAAACCGAAGCTGAACGAAATCTTTGAATACCGAAAAAATAAATTGGTTGAACTCTTTGGAACCATTTAATTTCAAAAAAACAAAATAATGCAAAAAAATATACTTCTAATCGGTGGTTCATACGGAATTGGAGCTGCCATTGCTGATAAACTGAAAGAAAACCATAATGTAATTATCGCATCCCGGAGTAACGAGAATATTCCGAAAGAAATTAAGCATCTTACCTTTGATGCGCTTAAGGATGATATTTCTACGTTAGATCTGCCCGAAAGTATTGACGGCCTCGTCTATTGTCCCGGCAGTATCAATTTGAAACCTTTTAAAATGATGAGCCCCGAAACTATCAATGAAGATATGGAACTCAATTTCCACTCGCTTGTTCGGGTGGTTCACGGTTTGTTGCCCAAACTGAAAAATGCAGAGCAGGCTAGTCTTGTTTTTTTCAGCACGGTTGCAGTAAAAGTAGGTATGCCTTTTCATACAAGCGTTGCTGCGGCAAAAGGAGCAATTGAAGGTTTTGCCAAAGCACTGGCCGCGGAATATGCGCCAAATTTTAGGGTGAATGTAATAGCGCCTTCCTTGACAGATTCGCCATTGGCCTCAAAACTTTTGAACAACGATGCAAAAAAAGAAAAAATGGCGGAACGTCACCCTTTGAAAAAAGTAGGCACAACGAATGATATTGCTGCAATGGCGGCATTTCTGTTGAATGATGAATCGCAATGGATCACCGGACAGGTTTTTGGTGTGGACGGCGGACTTTCTACTTTAAACATCAATTAAGTTGGCGGAAAAAGTAAATATATTTTGGTTCCGAAGAGATCTGCGTTTAGATGACAATGTTGGTTTTTATAAAGCGTTGCACGGAAAATTTCCTGTATTTCCCATATTTATATTTGATTCAGAAATATTAAACGAGCTTCCAAAAGACGACGCCCGGGTAACATTTATTTTTGAAACACTTCAAAAAATGCACAACGAATTGCAGGAGCACGGCAGCAGTATCGCTATCTATCACGGTAAGCCAAAAGAAGTTTTCAAAAAAATAATTTCAGAATTTGAAGTACAGAATGTTATTACCAATCACGATTATGAACCGTATGCAAAAAAACGTGATGCACAGATTGAAAAGTTACTCGCTGAAAAGGAAATTGGCTTTTACACATTTAAAGACCAAGTAATCTTTGAAAAGGATGAAGTAGTAAAAGACGATGGCGATCCGTACATTGTTTACACGCCATATATGAAGCGATGGAAGGAAAAATTCAAAAAAGAATTTGACGAAAAGGTTTATTACACAAATGAATTTTTAAAAAATCTGTATCAAAATTCATTGTTGCCCAATCTTTCGCTTAGCGATATTGGATTCAAAAAATCGAAAATGGAAATTCCGGAATATGACGTTACCCCGACTACTATTCAGGAATATGAAAATAGACGCAATTTTCCCGCAGAAGACGCTACTTCGCATCTTGGTTCACACCTTCGCTTCGGCACAGTGAGTATTCGGAAAATGATTAAAAAAGCGACTACGGAAAAGAATGAGGTTTTTTGGCAGGAACTAATTTGGCGGGAGTTTTTTATGCAAATACTGTGGCATTTTCCCGAAACTGTTGAAAATGCATTCAAAAAGAAATACGATCGGATTGAATGGCGAAACAACGAAGCCGAATTCAAAAAATGGAAAGAAGGAACAACCGGTTATCCAATGGTTGACGCCGGAATGCGCCAGTTAAATGAAACAGGCTATATGCACAACCGTGTGCGGATGGTCGTCGCCAGCTTTCTTTGCAAGCACCTTTTAATAGACTGGCGCTGGGGCGAAGCCTATTTTGCTGAAAAGCTTCTCGATTATGAAATGTCCAGCAATGTGGGAAATTGGCAGTGGGCCGCAGGCAGCGGTGTTGATGCCGCTCCTTATTTCAGAATTTTTAACCCCACAACACAGATTGAAAAATTTGATAAAGACCATAAATACATCAAAAAATACATTCCCGAATTCGGAACAGAAAATTATTCCGAAAAAATAGTTGATCACAAAGAATCCCGGGAAAGATGTTTACGGGTTTATAAAGAAGCTATTTCTTAAAATTTGTTAATTTTTGTGAAATTATTTTTATTTTGTGCATTATATCGATAAAATGTGTAATTTTATCGATATAAATTTAAAGTAGTATTTGCAAAACTCAAATTGTAAACCTATGGAAACCTACAAAAACGTATACAGCAATGGTGATGTTATTGTTACCTATGAACCAAGCCGTTGCATTCATGCAGAAGCTTGTGCAAGAGGTCTTTCTGAAGTATTCAAAACTTCAGTGATCCCTTGGATTGATCTAGATGGAGCAAGCACCAAAAAAATTATTTCACAAGTAAAAAAATGTCCTTCTGGTGCACTCTCATTTTCTACAGTAAGAACTAAGGAATTTGTTAAAGATTTTGTAATTTGAAGTAAAATTTGGGTGGTTGTGTACAATTTTTCTACTCTTGCACTGTTAAAAGCATTGTACACAAACCTGAAGCCATGAAGAAGATTTTATTTCTAATCCTTCCTTTATTTCTATTTACGCTGCACGTGGCGGCGCAAGATTCTATTCAAGTTCGAAAAAACACACTTAACGAACAAATGACTGATGCTTTTGACAAAAGTAACAGCTATCAAGAATACAAGGTTGTTAAAAAGACACAGCTCGCCACTTTAAAGCGAAATATTTTAGATTCCGTTTCTTCATTGGAAAAAAAAATAAATAGTCAGGAAAGTGAATTGGGACAACAAAAAAACGAAATTGATTCACTCCGTCAGAATTTAAAAAATACCCAACAAAACCTATCCAATTCAAAAGAGATGGAAGACGGAATAGCTATTTTTGGAATTTTGACTTCAAAAACTACATACAATGCTATAATGTGGAGCATTATCGTTTTATTGCTTTTGGCTGTAGGTTTTCTGTTTTATAGGTTTTTAAATAGTTCAAAAATCACGAATTCCGCAGAGCTAAAAATGGTTGAAATGGAAATGGAACTTGAGGATTATCGACGAAATAGCCTTGAACGTGAACAAAAATTGCGCAGAAAACTACAGGACGAAATTAATAAAAACCGCAAACCATAAATTGTTTACGGTTCCGTTCTCGTGATTTTTGCACCAATGGCTCGAAGTCTTTCGTCAATATTTTCGTACCCCCTGTCTATCTGTTCAATGTTGTGGATCGTACTGGTTCCCTCTGCTGAAAGCGCCGCAATTAAAAGTGAAATTCCAGCTCTAATATCTGGTGAAACCATAGTAGTAGCTTTAAGATTGGATTGAAAATTATGGCCAATCACTGTTGCTCGGTGTGGATCGCAAAGAATAATCTTGGCTCCCATATCAATCAGTTTATCTACAAAGAATAAGCGGCTTTCAAACATTTTTTGATGAATAAGCACACTGCCTTTTGCTTGGGTACAAACCACTAAAACTATACTTAACAAATCTGGTGTAAAACCAGGCCACGGAGCATCTGCTACAGTAAGTATTGAACCATCAATATAACCTTGAATTTCGTATTCCTTTTGGGAAGGAATATGTATATCATCGCCTTTTTTGTTCAGTTTTATTCCCAGCTTCCTGAAAGTTTCTGGAATTAATCCCAAATTTTCCCAGCTAACGTTTTTAATTGTGATTTCACTTTGCGTCATTGCAGCAAGACCAATCCAGCTGCCTATTTCAATCATATCTGGCAAAATTCGGTGCTCACAACCTCCTAATTTTTTAACACCTTCGATAACCAAAAGGTTTGAACCCACACCCGTAATATTTGCACCCATCGAGTTCAGCATTTTGCAAAGTTGCTGAATATAGGGTTCGCAAGCCGCGTTATAAATTGTGGTTGTGCCTTTGGCCAAAACAGCTGCCATAACAATATTTGCCGTTCCGGTTACTGAGGCTTGGTCCAAAAGCATATAAGTTCCCTTTAGACCTTTTGGAGCTTCAACACCATAAAAGCGTTCTTCTTTATTGTATCGGAATTTTGCGCCAAGTTTTATAAAACCTTCAAAGTGTGTATCGAGTCTTCTTCTACCTATTTTATCGCCGCCAGGCCTTGGAATGTAACCTTTTCCAAACCTTGCCAGAAGCGGCCCTACAATCATTATAGAGCCACGAAGGGAGCTTCCTTCCTGCTTAAAAAGTTCAGATTCAAGATATTCGAGGTTGATGTCATCCGCGATAAAAGCAAATTTTCCTTTTCCTAGCTTTTGAATTTTCACACCAAGATTTCCAAGGATTGTGATTAGTTTATTTACATCCAGAATATCCGGAATGTTTTCAATAATCACTTTTTCCGATGTCAATAAAACTGCACAAAGAATTTGTAATGCTTCATTTTTGGCTCCCTGTGGCGTAATTTCGCCTTTCAGTTTGTGCCCGCCTTCAATTTGAAAAGTTCCCATAAATAATGCCTGAGATTTTAATGACGCTTGCGGTTGCGGTTGTTACTGTTTGATTTGTAGTTTTTCTTAGTAGAATTACTAGTATTGAAACGCTTTTTGTTTTTCAATAAATTGGAAGCGTCGCTCAAATCCTCATCGCTGTTTTTAAGATTGATTTTTCCGTCAGAAAGCTCAAAAAGATGTGCAAAAATTACATCATCTTCCACCGTGTCTTTGTTCCAGTTAAGGAAACATTTTTTCATGTGATTTGCAATGGTAAGAATAAGCCCTTCTTTTTTGTCTCCTTCCTCCCAACTGTTAGCAACATCAATCATACGTTTTATGTTGTTACCATAAAAGCGGTATTTAGGAAAGTTTTGTGGATATTCCAATGGGTCGGGACGCTCCATAAGCTCCTCGCGGGAAGGAATGGGGAAAGGGGAATCTACATCCAGTTTAAAATCTGAAATAATAAATAACTGGTCCCAAAGCATTGGTTGAAAATCTGGCACGTCACGCAGGTGTGGGTTCAAATTTCCCATAACGTTAATAATGCTTTTCGCAATTTTATTGCGTTCCAGTTTATCCTCAGTGGCAATTGCTTGATCCACCATTTTTTGAATATGGCGTCCGTACTCAGGGATAATCAGTTTTGGGCGTTCTGTATTATATTCTATTTGTGCTACTTCTTGTATCAAAATGTTTTTATTAAGGGAAGAAATTATTTATTGGGAAAGATTGAAAATCATTTCAAGTGCAAAATACTAAAAATTATAGTGAAATAACACCTTCAACGTTGGAAACTTCAAGATATTTTTTCACTACCTCATCTGGAGATTGCATAATTACTTTTATGGAAACGCTCGTATAAGTACCTTTCGCAGAATCGCGGGTATTAATCTCGGCATCGGTAGCATCAAAAATTGCTCTTATTTCAGCAATTTTTTCAAGGTTTGCGGGCACTATAAATTTGAAAAGGTACGGTGATGGCCACGTTGTATCTTCTTCAAGTTGTTTCTTTAAGCGTTCGTAAAATTCTGTGGTGTTTTTGTCCTGATCCATCAAACAATTTTAGCTGTATGAGCAACAAAGATACACTTTCAACACAAATATTTATTTACTTACTTTGTATAAAATTCAAACTTGTTGGAAACAAAAAGAATTGTAATCACTGGCGGACCGAGTTCAGGAAAAACAGCACTGATCAATTATATGGAAAAGGAGGGCTATCCCGTAATGCACGAAATTTCGCGACAAGTGATTCTTGAAGCGCAAAAAGCAGGAATTGAACAATTATTCCTGGAAAACCCAATCCTTTTCAGTGAAAGATTGCTTGAAGGAAGATTGAAGCAATTTCACGAAGGTAAAAATTGTGCCGCACCTGTCCTTTTTTATGACCGAGGCATGCCAGACGTAACAGCCTATATGGATTTTGTTGACGCGCACTACCCTGAAAATTTTTCGGAAACCTGCCTTAAAAACAGATATAATGAAGTTTTTGTACTTCCACCTTGGGAAGAAATTTATGAACAAGACAACGAGCGTTACGAATCTTTTGAGCAAGCTGAAAAAATCTTTCATTTCCTAAAAATGGGCTATGAAAATTACGATTACAAAATTCACGAAGTTCCCGTAGGCTCTATCAAAGAACGAGCTCAATTCATAGTATCAACTATTAAGTTAATGGGTTATTGAGTTACTTAAAGTGAAACCTAATAACCTTATATTAAAATAATCCAATAACTGAATAACCTAATAACTAAGTAACTTTATCAATTTGAAAAACGTTCAAAACATCCTGACCAAATATTGGGGTTACACTTCCTTCAAACCGATGCAGGAAGAAATAATCACTTCAGTTTTAGACGGAAAAGATACCGTGGCACTTTTGCCCACTGGCGGTGGAAAATCGTTGTGCTTTCAGGTTCCGGCTTTGGCGATGGAAGGAATTTGCGTTGTCATTTCGCCTTTGGTGGCACTTATGGGCGATCAAATAAACACACTGAAGGAACGCGGAATCAAAGCTTTAAAACTTACTGGCGGAATTTCTTTTGAAGAATTGAACACATTACTGGACAACGCGCTCTACGGAAATTACAAATTTCTCTACCTATCGCCCGAAAGATTGCAACAGGAAATAGTTCAAAATTACATCAAGCAAATGAACGTCAACTTAATTGCTGTTGACGAAGCGCACTGCATTTCACAATGGGGAAATGATTTTCGGCCTGCTTATAAAAACATAACGTTGCTTCGGGATATTCATCCGTTGGTTCCAATCATTGCGCTAACTGCAACGGCAACTCCAGAGGTTTTGGAAGACACTATTTCCGAATTGCGAATGGAGCTTCCCGCCGTTTTCAAAAATTCATTTGTTCGCGAAAATCTTTCGTATCAAGTTTTTAAAGAGGACGATAAACTTTACAGAACCGAACAATTACTTAAAAATAATTCTGGTTCAGCGATTGTTTACGTTAGAAATAGAAAAGGCACTATCGAAATTAGTGACCAATTAAACAGTTTGGGTATTTCAGCTACCTTTTATCACGGCGGAATTTCAGCAAAAGAAAAAGCACAAAAACTAGAATCTTGGCGGAACGGAAGAGTTTCAACAATGGTTGCTACCAACGCTTTCGGAATGGGCATTGACCACCCGAATGTTCGTTTCGTTATTCACCTTCAAATTCCCGAAAGTCTGGAAAGCTATTTTCAGGAAGCAGGCCGTGCAGGGCGTGATGGTGAATATGCTTCGGCGGTGTTGCTCTATAATGAGTACGACAAATTGCAGGTGAAGCAACAATTTGTAGAATCACTGCCAACTACTTCCGATTTAAAAAAGATTTACCGAACGCTGAACAATTATTTTCAGATTCCTTACGGCGAAGGGGAATTTACAAAACACAATTTCAATTTTTCTGAATTCTGCAAGACCTATAGCCTCAACACGCTTCTTGCATACAATGCGCTAAACAATTTAGACCGTTTGGGAATTATTCAACTTTCGCAAGAGTTTGGGAGAAAATCCATTGTACAGTTTTTAATTTCTTCGGAAAAAGTCTTGAGTTATTTTGAAAAGGACATAACCGCTTCCGTCATTGGAAAAACAATCCTCAGGATTTACGGCGGAATTTTTGAAATGCCCACGGCAATAAACCTCGATTTGATTGCTTCAAAAACTGGTCAATCTATAGAAACGATAATTTCAGTGCTGAAAAAATTGGAACGCGACCAAGTGGTGGAAATGATGCTTCAAATAACCGATGCCACGCTAACGTTCCTCGTGCCGCGGGAAGACGATAAAGCCATAAACGTGATATCGCGTGATGTGGAAGCCTTGAACCGAAAAAAAACAGCCCAGGTAAATTCCGTGCTTCATTATATAGAAAACACTAAAGCGTGCAGAAGCGTTCAACTGGTCTCCTATTTTGGTGAAACAACTGCAAGCAAATGTGGAATCTGCTCCAATTGCAAAACACAAAGCTCCAATTTATCAAATAAAGAAATACAGCGTCTCGCAAAACAAATACTTGCGCTACTTGAAGGGGACGATTTAAACTCGCGGGAAATTTCAGAAAAACTTACTTTTGCCGAGACCAATGTTTTAAAAGTAATCCGTCTTTTGATGGATGCCGAAAAAATAAAAATCAATCCGAAAAACCAATATTATTTAAACTGAAAAAAATGCCGAACGATTTGAGAATTGTGTTTATGGGAACCCCAGATTTTGCTGTTGGGGTTTTAAAAAAAATGGTTGAAGCGGGAAAGAATATTGTAGGCGTAATCACTGCACCCGACAGACCCGCTGGCCGCGGCAGAAAGTTAATGGCTTCAGCAGTGAAGGAGTACTCAATTTCGAAAAACTTATCGGTGCTTCAGCCTACAAATTTAAAAGACGAATCATTTCTGAAAGAATTAAAAGATTTAAACGCCAACCTTCAAGTTGTAGTTGCTTTCCGAATGCTTCCAAAAGCGGTATGGCAAATGCCTGAATTAGGTACTTTCAATCTTCACGCTTCACTTTTACCACAATATAGAGGTGCAGCGCCTATTAATTGGGCTATAATAAATAATGAAGATAAAACAGGCGTCACCACTTTTTTTATTGATGAAAAGATTGACACCGGATCTATCATTGCAAACAAAGAAGTAATTATTGAAAAAGATGAAACTGCAGAGACACTTCACGATAAGCTAATGGAAAAAGGAAGTGCACTGGTTTTGGAAACGCTCAATTTAATAGAAAAAGATAATGCTAATCCAAAACCACAGCCCGGAAGTGGCAATTTAAAAGACGCACCAAAACTTACTCCTGAAAACACTCGTATAGATTGGACAAAACCGGGAGAAGAGATAGATGCTTTTATCCGTGGGCTTTCCCCTTATCCCGTAGCTTGGTCAGTGCTTCATAACAATAAAGAAGAATTGAAAGCTAAAATTTATGATGCGAGTTTTGAAAAAACAAATCAAGAACAAGAACCGGGAACTATTCAAACTTCAAAAAAAGAGCTGAAAATATCATGTTTGGACGGATACATTATAATTAAGGAAATACAACTTCCCGGAAAACGTAAAATGGACGTTTCTTCACTTCTGAACGGGTATTCTTTTGACGAAGATTCCAAACTATCGTAAACCCTTGTCAGCACTGATTTCGTTAAAATCACTGAAAAAAGCGCCATGTTTATTAACAAACAGCCCAAGTTATCAACAAAAATAGGGATTTACTGCGTGGTTACTTGCCTGAACGGATATTCCTGTTAAATTTGTAGGGCAATTAATCGAAGTTTAACCAACAATTTAATTTAAAAAAATTATGAACAAATCAGATTTAATCGATGCAATGGCAGCTGATGCCGGAATTACTAAGGCTGCTGCTAAGAAATCTTTAGAGTCTTTCTTAGGAAACGTTCAAAAGTCCCTTAAAAAAGGTGACAGAGTATCACTAGTAGGATTCGGATCTTGGTCAGTATCAAAAAGAGCTGCAAGAGAGGGTAGAAACCCACAAACTGGTAAAACCATTAAAATTGCTGCTAAGAAAGTAGTAAAGTTCAAAGCTGGTTCAGATTTACAAAACAGCGTAAACTAATTTGTAAATAATATTTTACAAACTTAAAAGTCCTTCTTTTCATTTATTTGGGAAGAAGGATTTTTTTGTTGAATTAAATTGGCAATTTTTAAAAGCATTTTTTCGGTTCAGAACTGAAAAACATTAATTTTTATATCAAATGAGTTAATTTTTGGTAATTTTAAATTTAATACTTAGATTTATTTGACCAAAAAAACTAATATGACCACCTTAAAACCTGCCAAAGGATTGTTATTGGTAGCAGAACCATCCATTATTGGAGACGTTTCCTTTAATCGTTCAGTAGTGCTTTTGGCAGAGTACAACGAAGGTGGATCGGTCGGGTTTATTCTCAACAAACCTTTGGAGCACAAGCTTCGTGACTTTGTACCCGAAGTAAATTCAAAACTTCCCGTTTATAATGGTGGTCCCGTGGAACAAGACAATCTGTATTTTATTCACTGTATTCCTGAAATTATCCCGGACAGTATTGAAATCTCAAATGGAATTTATTGGGGCGGTGATTTTAACGCCATAATAGATTTGCTGAAAGAAGACAAACTTAAAAAAGACCAAATACGTTTCTTTCTCGGTTATTCGGGCTGGGAAAGCGACCAACTAGAACAGGAACTGGAAGTGAATAGCTGGGTTGTTGTTCCAAACAATTACAATAATAGCATCATTGGTAAAACCAACATCAATTTTTGGAAAGAAAAAATGATCGAATTTGGCGGCGATTATCTTTTATGGTCCAATGCTCCAGAAAATCCAAACTTCAATTAGCCCATTCTTGCTTTAAGATTCAGCTTTGGCAATATAAGCTTTGCCACTACATTGCCAAATTCCTTTTTGCGATATTTTGTTATCGAAACAATTCCCTGAATTACATTTGTAATAAAAATCTCGTCGGCTTTTTGAAGTTCGAAAGGTGAAATTGACGCTTCTTCCAATGTGAAATCGGGCATCTCTTTTATAATTGAAATAAGTTGTTTCCGCAAAATTCCGTTTAAAGAGCCGTCTGACAGCGGCGGTGTTTTAATAGTGTCGCCCGAAACCAAAAATATATTGCCGTTCAGCGCTTCCACTACTTGCTTGTTTTCATTCAAAAGCAAACAATTTTGAAAATTATTTTCTTTAGCGAATATGCTTCCCAAGATATTGATTAGCCTATTGTTCGTTTTTAAAGTTGAAAGCAGTCCGGAAGTGATGTAGTGGTCTTTAAAAAGTTCAACTTCATAATCTGTTTCATTTAAAATATAAAATGGCGTATCCAGTTTTTCAAATGAAATTACATATTCAATTTCATTGGTAATGGGTGTATATTTTCCGCCAGTTTTGCGCCAAACGAGAAGCTTTACGCGAAATGTGGTGTCTTTTATTTCAGTTGAACCTATTGTCCTTAAAATTTCTTCCTCGAGAAATTCCATCGTAAAATTCATAGGAATTTCCATCCGAAGAATCCGCATCGATGCCATTAAGCGAAAATAGTGATCTTCCCAAAAGCATATTTTCCCGCCAGAATAGCGCAGTGTTTCAAAAACGGCATCACCGTAATTAAAACCCCTATTGTCAATAGCAACTAATGCTTTTTGGACTTCCGCCAATTTTCCGTTCAAATTTATCATAAAAAAACCGTCCTTTTTTTTAGGACGGTCCAAAGATACTATATATTAAAGGGTTTTTAGGTCGAACCTAAAATTTGCTTTAAGTTTGAAATCATGTTTTCCCAAAGCATTTTTCCTTCTTCCACTTCATCTTCTTCGGCAAAATCTGTAACCATCAACGAAACGTCTTTGGTTATTTCGTCTACCTGAATGCGCAATTCAAAATAGAACTCTTCTCCTTCATCCTCAATCCATCTAAATTTGATGCGCTCGGGGCTTTTTTTACTCAATAATTTGGCCCGTTCCTCACTTTGTGACCAAATAAAAGTATAGAACTCACCTCGTGAATTTACGTTGTCTGCATACCATTCCGAAAGGCCAGAAGGCGTTGAAATATATTGGTATAACAATGAAGGGGAAACCTGGATGGGAAATTCCAATTCATATTTTATTTTGTCTTCCATATCTTTCTGTTAGTTGATGCCCAATATATATATATTAATTTTAACCTCAAATGAAAGATTGAAAATTTTTTATTTAAAAAGAAATCTTGGAAGGGCGAAATAAATTCAATAAAAAGAGAACCTAATATTTGTGACAGATAATTTTGTTCCTATCTTTGCACCCGCCTACGCAAAATGCTTCGGCAGGCGCAGTCTCAAAAATACGGCGAGGTAGCTCAGTTGGTTAGAGCGTCGGATTCATAACCCGGAGGTCGGGGGATCGTGCCCCCCTCTCGCTACTTAAATCCCCATGAATAAATTATATGGGGATTTTTTTATGGAAGAATTTGCAACATATATTCTTTATTCAGCCAAATACCATAAAATCTATATTGGTTACTCCTCATCATTAATCCAAAGATTTTATTCCCACAACCATTTTTCAACCAAAGGATATACTTTGAAATACCGTCCTTGGCTGGTTTTGGAAGTCGAGTTTTACAAAACCAAAGAACAGGCAATGCAAAGAGAAAATTTCCTGAAATCAGGAAAAGGAAGAGAATATATATACAAAATGGTTTTTCCAAAGTATAATCGTGTCGGATTTATATCCGCCTAAGGCGGACGGGGGATCGTGCCCCCCTCTCGCTACTTAAATCCCCATGAATAAATTATATGGGGATTTTTTTATGGAAGAATTTGCAACATATATTCTTTATTCAGCCAAATACCATAAAATCTATATTGGTTACTCCTTTTTTATTCTTCATATTTAAAAAAAATCTTGCTCATATGCCGAATATTCTTACTTTTGTTAAAAATGAGTTAATAAGTTATTGAGCCACACCTTGATATAGGTATTTCAAAGGTTTATTTTTACCCTTGAACTTTTAAAACCTATATTTATGAAAAATTATTTTTTTGCATTTTTAATGCTAGCCAGTGTAGCAATTAGCTGTACCCCAGAAAACCAAATTAGTGATGAACAAGCAATCGACAAAATCAAAGTATGCCCCCCTGGAGACCGAAACTGTAACGGGATTCTTGACTCTGAAGAATAAGTCAAAAATTAGTATTTATCTAACAACGCTTGCAATGGTGGCAGTTTTATCTCCATTCATGCATATTTTGTTTCTAATAAATGATAATGAGGGCATATTTGGTTTTGCTTATATGTCCTCTTTTATGTATTCATTAAGCCTTCCTATAATGTCAATCTGCTCTGGACTATTATTAAAATATGTAGGCACGCAATTAACAGAATTCAAGGTTTATTTTAAATATATAAGCAACTCATTTCTTTTTGTAGGAATATTTTTTTTGATTTATACTTTTGTGCCAATGTTTGATTTTTCTGCCTCCGTATATTTTATAAGTCTATTAATTCTTTCTATAATTTTAACTGTAGCATCACATTATTTGCACAAAGCAGTTTTAACTACTGAAGAGCGCCTTAAACAAATTATCTCAAAACTTTTTGATTTTATAATTCTTGAAACTCCCCGCAAACACGTTTCAGAGGAAAAACAGATTGACTATGTTATTTCCTATGAAAAGATTATTAACGAAATTGGGGACGAATGAATAATGAAACACTAAAAAACTTAACCAAATTAAGAATTTCCGGAATGCTTTCTGAAGCAGCACGACTGGAAGTTGAAAGAAAATTACTGGATAAACCGGAACAAGAAGTTTCGAAACCCAATGCTGGAATAAGTTTCAGTTAGTGCAAATAATACTTATTTGCCCAGAAATTTTTCCAATTCCGAAAAATTCACTTCGGATTGTTCACCGCTTTTCATATTTTTAAGCGTGTATGACTGTGATTCAATTTCTTTTTCACCGGCCAAAATTGTAAACGGAATATTCCGCTTATCGGCATAACCCATTTGTTTACCCATCTTTGTGGCATCAGGATATAGTTCAGCTTTAATTCCTACATTTCGCAACTTAGTTATCGCTTTCATCGCATAAAGTGCTTCTCTTTCTCCAAAATTTATAAAGAGTGCTTTGCTGTTTTCCGAAACCGTTTCGGGGAAAAGATTCAGTTCTTCCAAAACCAAATAAATCCGATCCAATCCGAAAGAAATACCTACGCCGCTCATATCCTTCATTCCAAAAATTCCAGTAAGATCGTCATACCTACCACCGCCGCCAATGCTTCCCATATTTACTTCTGTGGGAGCCGAAACTTCAAAAATGGCGCCTGTGTAATAATTTAAACCGCGGGCAAGGGTAACATCAATTTGTAGCGAAGCCTTTTGCAAGCCGAGTGTTTCGATATTTTTAGTTATAAATTCCAACTCTTCCACTCCTTGGATTCCAGTTTTGGAGTTGCCCAATAATTCTTTAACACTTTTCAATTGTTCTGTCGCAGATCCCGGTAACGAAAACAAAGGCTGCAATTTTTGCAACGCACCTTCCGAAATGCCTTTTTCACGCATTTCCTTTTTTACCCCTTCCTCGCCTATTTTGTCGAGCTTGTCCAGCGCCACGGTGAAATCTATCAACTTGTCTTCCGCACCGATGGTTTCGGCTATGCCGCTCAGTATTTTCCGGTTGTTGATTTTTATGGTTACACCTTTTAAACCTATTTTGCTGAAAACGGCATCATACAATTGCACAAACTCAACTTCCTGCCAAAGCGAAGTAGAGCCAACAACGTCTGCATCGCATTGAAAAAACTCTCGAAAACGTCCTTTTTGTGGTCTGTCTGCCCGCCAAACGGGTTGTATTTGGTAGCGTTTAAAAGGAAAGGTTATTTCGTTTTGGTGCTGTACAACATAGCGTGCAAAAGGAACAGTTAAATCGTAGCGAAGAGCTTTTTCGGAGATACTCGAAGTTAATTTACTGCTATCTCTTTCAGCATATAAATTATCGTCAACTTTTGACAAAAAATCCCCACTATTCAAAATCTTAAAAATCAACCGGTCACCCTCTTCGCCATATTTCCCCATCAAAGTTTCGCTATTTTCAAAAGACGGTGTTTCAATAGGCTGAAAACCATACAATGAAAAAGTTTCTTTTATAACATTGAAAATATAATTGCGCCTGGAAACTTCTTCCGGGTTGAAATCACGGGTGCCTTTGGGTATTGATGGTTTTTTCAAAATAAAATATTCAAGGTTCAAAATTTAAAATTCAACCCTTCGACTGCGTTCAGGGTGACATTATTGAAGATTCAAAGTTGAGGGCCAAACAATTTTGAATTTTGAACCTTGAACTTTGAATTCCTAACAACGCAAATATCTTAAATAATAGTAACTTTATCCAACTTTTACAGTCTAATGAGAAACACAAACTAAAAATATGTTTTCACTTTTCTGGGAAAATGTCCGTATTGCGCTGGATTCCATCAAGAGTCAGTTGCTGAGGACCATCTTAACTATTGTAATTATTGGCATTGGCATTTGGGCGCTCGTTGGAATTTTGAGCGCCGTGAAAGCTTTGGAAACTACCATTTCTGGTAATTTTGCTTCCATGGGCGCAAATACGTTCAATATTCAGCAATATGAATTTACAGTTCAGACAAACAGAAGTGGCGAAAGGGAGAAAATAAATCCGATAATTAGTTATAACAACGTCCGTGAATTTTTGGACAAATATGAATTTCCCTCGACCAAAACTTCACTTTCCTTTCAGGGAACATCTGTAGCCGAAGTGAGATACGGTTCCGAAAAAACCGATCCGGAAGTACAGGTGTATGGCGTGAACGAAAACTATTTGGATAACACAGGAACCGAGATTGATCGTGGCAGGAATTTCACCATTTTTGATATTGAAAACAATAATAAAGTCTGTTTGATAGGCTCTGATTTTGTGAAAAATCTTTTTCCTAATGACGACCCAATCAACAAAACCATAAGTATACGCGGAATAAAATTCAAGATTATTGGTTTGTTGGAATCCAAAGGTTCCACTTTTGGAAATAACCAAGATTTAAAGGTGTTGATTCCCGTACAGGTTGCCCGAGGAATATACACAGAACCAAATATAAACTACAACATAAGTATAAAAGTTGATGACAAACAGATGATGGAAGCCGCGCAGGACGAAGCTATCATCACATTCAGAAATATCCGCGGATTGAATCCCGTGGAAAAAAACAACTTTGGAATTGAGCGCAGTGACGATTTGATAAACCGGATTGCTTCTATTACACAATATTTGGAAATCGCCGCATGGATCATCAGCATCATCACCATTCTTGGTTCTTCCATTGCTTTGATGAACATTATGCTCGTTTCCGTAACCGAGAGAACTCAAGAGATTGGCGTACGAAAAGCGTTGGGCGCAAAACGTTCCACTATTTCTACCCAGTTTTTTATGGAAACTATTGTCATTGGGCAATTTGGAAGCATTTTGGGAATTATCTTGGGAGTATTGACCGGTTTTGGTTTTGCAAAATTCTTTAAATTTGACTTTACATTGCCTTGGGCGGCAATAATTTGGGCAACTATTATAACTTTTATAGTAGCAGTGATTGCAGGATCCTATCCAGCATCAAAAGCAGCGGGGCTTGACCCTATTGAGAGTTTGAGATACGAGTAAAAGGAAATTCCAAACATCAAGCTCCAAATAACAAATAAGCTCCAAATATCAAAAACCAAATCCCAAATAATCTCCAATTTCTAAAATTTCAAATTCCAAAAAATTGTTAAATAATTAAGGTCCACTTACAATTTTAAAATTGATTTATTGTGTTTTGGTTTTTATTTGGAATTTAGTGCTTGTGATTTGGTTATTATTCTTTAAGAAGATCACTAAAATAGTTATAAAGTTCTCCTTTTGTAATAACCGAACCTTGCTGAATTAAAACAAAAATATCTTTGTTCCGATCGTCTGTTATTGCTTTAGTAGAAGTATAAAGATTGACTGCATCATCGTGTAAATTTTGCTGTAACCATTTATAACCGTAGTCTGTAGTAATGTCAATATTTTCATCTTCCACTTTTATGGCGATGAGCTCCATAAACGCTTCCGTAATGTGAAAAAGCATTAATTGTTTGGGTGAAATGTGTTCCAAATACTTCACTTTAATTAAAACTCCTTCCCAAATAATATCACTGAAAACGTCGAGTTCCTGTTCTGCAACTTCGGGTTTTTCAGATTTTAACTGCTTCCATTCATCAGCTGTAATTGACTGCGTGGCAAGAAAGTTTATAAATTCCTGGTGCAGTTCTTTAAATTGTTCTTTTGTTAACCTGGCGTACTTCATATCAGTTCTCTGTTGTCGGTTAGTTTTTATTACGCATTCTTTGCTCTCTTTTCTATATTCTTTTTTCTAATTGAAAAATTTTTCAAATAAAAAACCTTCCCCAAAACGGGAAAGGTCTTATATCAATTAATCGTGTTTTCTATTTAGCTTCGGGTTTAGCTTCTTCTTTAGATTCTTCTTTAACTTCCTCTTTAGCTTTAGCTTCCGGTTTAGTTTTAACTTCCGGTTTAGGTTCCGCAACTACTTCAAAAGTAAAGTTGCTAACCACGTCTCTGTGGAAACGGATAGTTGCATCATAGGGCCCGGTACGTTTAACAGCACCACCAGCAATGCTGATGTATTTTTTCTCGATAGAAACACCTTCTTTTTCTAGTGCTTCGGAAAGATCTCCATTAGTAACTGAACCAAACAATTTATCGCCTTCGCCAGTTTTGGCTGTGATTTTAATTTCTAGTCCGTTCAATTTTTCAGCCACTTTGTTAGCAGCGTCAATCACTTTCTTTTCTTTGAAAGCGCGTTGCTTCAAAGTTTCAGCCAATACTTTTTTAGCAGAAGGGGTTGCAAGTACTGCGTGCCCTTGTGGAATCAAAAAGTTTCTTCCGTAACCGTTTTTCACGCTTACAAGGTCATCTGCAAATCCCAGATTTTCTACGTCTTTCTTTAATATAAGTTCCATAATCTTCTCTGGTTTTTATTTTAATAAATCGGCTACGTAAGGCATAAGTGCCAAATGGCGCGCTCTTTTAACGGCAACGGCCACTTTTCTTTGGTATTTCAAAGAGGTTCCGGTAAGTCTTCTTGGAAGAATTTTACCTTGCTCGTTCACAAATTTCAATAAGAAATCTGCGTCTTTGTAGTCAACATACTTAATACCCGATCTTTTGAAACGGCAGTATTTTTTAGTTTTGTTGGTTTCTATATTAAGAGGAGTAAGATATCTTATCTCTCCGTCTTTTTTTCCTTTTGCTTGTTGTTGTAACGTTGCCATAACTTATGCTGATTTTTTATCGCGGTTTCTTCTTTTTTCTGCCCAAGCAATTGCATGCTTGTCAAGGCTAACTGTAAGGTAACGCATAAAACGCTCATCCCTTTTAAATTCAGTTTCAAGTTCGTTTACGGTATCACCTTCAACGGTGTACTCAAACAGGTGATAAAACCCACTTTTTTTGTTTTGGATTGGGTAAGCAAGTTTTTTCAAGCCCCAATTTTCTTTGGATATCATCTTAGCACCTTTAGAAACAAGAATATCTTCGTATTTCTTTACTGTTTCCTTTATCTGATCTTCAGATAAAACGGGATTTAAGATGAAAACA
>JBBQUI010000014.1:0-29023 GCA_038212575.1 Flavobacteriales bacterium | reverse complement strand
CTTTCCTTATTATCGCGACGACTCGATGTTGCTGGCAATCGGTATGAAACCGTATGAATTGATGCTTCAGGTTTTGGCGAAAAAAGATGATCCGTTTTCTGGCGGAAGGACTTATTATTGTCATCCAAGTTTACGGGATGACGATAAACCAAAAATACCGCATCAAAGTTCCGCTACGGGAATGCAGGCCATTCCTGCAACAGGTGTTGCGATGGGGTTTTGGTATAAAGAAAGCCTCTCCCAAACCCTCTCCAAAGGAGAGGGCTTGACATTCGATGTTCCCCTTTTGGGGGATAGGGGGCTTGTAGTCTGTAGTTTGGGTGATGCATCCGTTACCGAAGGCGAAATAGCCGAAGCCTTTCAAATGGCTGCGTTGAAGCAATTACCCATTCTTTATTTGGTTCAGGACAACGGATGGGATATTTCGGCGAACGCTGCGGAAACCAGAGCACAAAATGCATTTGAATATGCAGCTGGTTTTCACGGTTTGGAAGCAATTTCAATCGATGGAACCGATTTTGAGGAAAGTTATAATACTATTCAAGATGTTATTTCAAAAATCAGAACAGAAAGAAGACCGTTTTTGGTGCACGCAAAAGTTCCGCTTTTAAATCACCATACCTCCGGGGTTCGGATGGAGTTTTATCGTGATGATTTGGATGAAGCCCGAAGTCGCGATCCGTATCCGAAGTTGAAGAAATTATTATTGGAAAATGGTTTTGAGGAAAAAGAACTTTCAGAAATCGAAACCGAAATCCAAATCGAAATCAAAAATTCGCTGGAAAAAGCATTAAAAGCCGAAGACCCAAAACCCGAAGATTTATTTACGCACGATTTTGCACCTACTGAAATTACTGAAGAAAAAGGTGAAAGAAGTCCGAAAGGCGGTGAAAAAGTGGTAATGGTAGATTGCGCCCTTTTCGCCATTGAGGAATTGATGGCAAAGCACAAAGAATGTTTGCTTTACGGCCAAGATGTGGGCGGACGTTTAGGCGGTGTATTTCGTGAAGCCGCGACTTTAGCACAAAAATTTGGAGACAATCGCGTTTTCAATACACCAATTCAAGAAGCATTTATAGTTGGAAGCACAGTGGGGATGAGTGCCGTGGGTTTAAAACCAATTGTTGAAGTTCAGTTTGCGGATTATATTTGGCCCGGACTCAATCAGCTTTTTACTGAAGTAAGCCGAAGCTGTTACCTTTCAAACGGAAAATGGCCAGTTTCAATGATTTTACGAGTGCCGATTGGTGCTTATGGAAGCGGTGGTCCGTATCATTCTTCTTCTGTGGAAAGTGTTGTTACGAACATTCGAGGCTTGAAAATCGCCTATCCGAGCAACGGAGCCGATTTAAAAGGACTACTGAAAGCTGCTTATTACGATCCAAATCCCGTGGTAATTTTTGAGCATAAAGGTTTGTATTGGAGTAAAGTGAAGGGAACAAAAGGGGCGACTTCTGTAATGCCCGATGAAGACTATATTTTGCCTTTCGGAAAAGCTTGGGTTTTACAGGAAATCTGGAAACGGGAAGAAGAGGAAACGCTTTCAATCATCACCTACGGAATGGGCGTGCATTGGGCGATGAACGCTTCCGAGGAGCTTGGAATGCAAGATAATATTGAAGTTGTGGATCTCCGAACGCTTCATCCGTTGGATTATGAAACAGTTTTCAAATCTGTCAAAAAATGTGGAAAATGCCTGGTTGTAACTGAAGAACCTTCAGAAAATAGTTTTTCAAGAGCGCTTCAAGGCAGGATTCAAGAGGAATGTTTTCAGCAATTGGATGCACCGGTGATGCTGATTGGTTCAGAAAATATGCCTGCGATTCCGCTTAATTCCACTTTGGAAGAAACGATGATTCCTTCCACGGAAAAAGTGAAGAAGAAAATATTGGCTCTTTTAGATTATTAAAATAGATACAGTTTCTGGTAAGTAAAGATTTTTGCTTATTCATTTTCTTCATCATTCTGATCGTCTTGACTAATAAGTGGATTGTCTTTTTCGCCCAGCCCCACGATTTTTATCATATTTATCACTGTATTGTAAAGCATTAATATTACCGTAACCATGCCCCCGCTGAGCAGGGAGGATAAAAATAAGGTAGCCCAATAAATGTTGGAATACCAAGAAGCAGGCAATTCTTCAGATTCTGTAATGGGAATATTGAATAACTGAAAAAGTATGATTGCTATTACAAATAATATGGTGTCCAGTTTCGCAATGGACATAACCTGAGTGTAGTGCCCCTTTTTCAATTTTGATTCGGATCCCGAACTTATTCCCAAAAGTGTAAGCAAAAGAGCTAAAATGGTTGCCGATGCCAATACTATTGTGTTACACAACATATTAATTCCGGGAAGGGAAGAGGTAATCAAGTTTTTGGCCTCATATCCCGAAACATTCCCCAAAAGAAAAACTCCGGTTCCAGTAATAACGGCAGCAATAAGCCCCCCATATAATGAACGCTTGTTATATTTTGAAAGTTTCATAATTTCTTTACTTTTTAATTCCAAGTATTTTGAAGTGTCATTTATTGAAAACACATCACTTGAAGCTTATTAAAAGTAAAGATACAAACCTGCATTAATATAATGGGTATCAATAATCAAAGGAACTATTCCGTCGTTATTTATAAATGATAGATCATTTTCGTATTCAGGAATGTAACTTAAAATTACGCCAAGTGATTTTTTATCATCCAAAGAAAACAAAACACCCAATTTTGGTATTGTAAATGCGCTACCGTCTCTTTCATCTATATCGTAACCATTATAATTTCCATTGTAATGGTCACTTGACAGGCCCACGCCAATTCCAACTAATGGTCTAATTGTACCATTTTTGTTGAAATGATATTCCAACCCCAAATTTGCCTTTTGTGAATCTTTCTTAAAATTTGTTTGGAATGGAGAATTTTCAAAATCCTTGTCGCCGGAAAATGCTGCGTTAACTTCCAAAGTAACGTACAAATTGCCTTGTAAAGAGCCTAAAAATCCTGGGGTTGCTGCAACTCCAAAACTTAATTGTCCCTGCGTTAAATTTTCGTAATCATCGAAGTTGAAAAAACTGATGCGGTTCAAAGACCCGCCGATACTCGCGAATAATTTATATTCATCACCCTGAAAATTTTCAGCTTGCTTCACTTCTTTTTCAGTGGGCTCAAAAGGCGTGTACTCGCAGTTGTTGTATGTTTCAACTGCTTGTATCAATTGTCCTTCCGTAATTAGCTGTGAATCAAAAACCGATTGCCTCAGCTTCTCACAATCACTAAAAAGTACTGCAAGTGTTCCCTGCACGTGATTGTCTTCATTCGGCCGAATGTTTATTTTTTTTAGCGTGCCATCTGTTTTTTTAATTTCGTAGATGCCCGTTGCAATACGGGTTAAACTAGCTTTTCCCCCTACTAATTCTTGTGCTTGCATTCCGAAGTTAACAAGTAATACAAGTGATAATAATTTTAATAATTTCATACCTTTTCTTTTTTTAATTTTTAAATCGAATGAGGTCGATTTTACTGTTCGTTCAAAAAAATATTTTTCACGAACGAATGTTTTTTCAGAATAAGATATTGTTAGTTGAGGATTTTTCGAGCTTATTTTTTCATCGCTCCAGGTGGATATTCCGTTAAAATTTTAGATACTATTTCACGAATGCGCTCTTCCTTTTTTTCCATATCATATTTTACCAAATCTGCGCTGCCCATTCCTTGCCAAACTAGATTATTTGTTTTGGCATCAATTAAATCTATGTAAAGCGTGCCTTCAGTGGAACGTGAAATATTGCTGCCACCATAATATCCGCCGTAATACCAAGGGTTCCAGCCCCAGCCATAACCGAAACTGTTGTTGTAAACATCAACACGCTCGCGTTCTTTGGTGAAAATACTAACAAGCAAATCTGGGTTTTCTGATTTTGCCATTCCTTTAATGGAAAGATTTTCCTCAATGGCGCGAAGAATACGTTTTTTATCGAGGTCGCTAATTTCCGCTTTGTCTATTCCCGGCCTAAAAAAAGCGAAGGAATTGTACTGAGTAAAATTTGCTTCTTTGTCGAAATCCGTTGCCACACGAACGGTGGAGCAGGAGGCGAACATAAAAAGCAACAACAGGGGTAAAAATTTAAGTGCTTTCATAGGTTTAATTTTTTATTTGAATAATTTATCATCAACGAAATTGGGAAGCGTAACCTTTAGCTGCGGATTTTTTTCCATCGCGCGTTTTATTGCGAAAACAGCTTCGTCATTCCGTGCCCAACTGCGCCTTGCTATTCCGTTATTCACATCCCAGAAAAGCATATTTTCCAAGCGCCGTTGTGCATCTTTACTTCCATCAAGAACCATTCCGAAACCGCCGTTTATAACTTCTCCCCAACCTACGCCACCGCCGTTGTGAATGCTCACCCACGTTGCCCCTCGGAAGCTGTCGCCAATTACATTTTGTATGGCCATATCTGCCGTAAACCTGCTGCCGTCATAAATATTTGAAGTTTCACGATACGGTGAATCCGTTCCCGAAACATCGTGATGGTCGCGACCCAAAATTACAGTACCGATTTTTCCTTCGGAAATCGCTTTGTTGAAAGCCGAAGCAATCTGAACACGCCCGTCAGAATCTGCATAAAGAATACGTGCCTGCGAACCAACCACCAGTTTATTTTCCTGTGCACCTTTTATCCAAGTTATGTTATCCTGCATTTGTTGCTGGATTTCCACAGGTGATTTTTTCATCAATTCTTCCAAAACCGCACAAGCTATTTCATCCGTTTTTTGAAGGTCTTCAGTTTTGCCGGAAGCGCATACCCAGCGGAAAGGTCCAAAACCATAATCAAAACACATCGGTCCCATAATGTCCTGCACATAAGATGGATATCTAAACTCAGATTGAGGTCTGGACTGTGCAAGGTCTTCGATTGCGCTCAGACTGACATCATTTTTTGAATTGTTCATAATATCAGCACCGGCGCGCGAGGCTTCCAAAAGAAAAGCATTTCCGTAGTCGAAGAAATAGGTGCCTTTTGCGGTGTGTTTATTTATCGCTTCCACTTGTCGACGCAAACTTTTTTGCACTTCTTTTTTAAATTGTTCTGGATTATTCGCCATCATTTCATTGGCTTCCTCATACTTCAATCCAACGGGATAATAACCGCCCGCCCACGGATTGTGGAGCGAGGTTTGATCACTTCCCAAATCAATGTGAATGTTGTCCTCGGCAAATTTTTCCCAAACGTCAACCACATTTCCATCGTATGCGATAGAAACGGTTTCTTTATTCGCCATTGCTTCTTTCACACGTTTTGAAAGTGTATCTAAATCTGAAATCACTTCATCAACCCAACCTTGGCTGTGTCTTGTTTCGGTGGCTTTTTTGTTTACTTCGGCGCAGACAGTCACACAGCCTGCAATATTTCCGGCTTTGGGTTGCGCACCGCTCATTCCGCCGAGGCCGGAGGTTAAAAACAAACCACCATTGGGTTCTTTTTTAATTTTTCTGAAACCATTCAAAACAGTAATCGTAGTTCCATGAACAATACCTTGTGGGCCAATGTACATATAGCTTCCCGCCGTCATTTGGCCGTATTGGGTCACGCCCAACGCGTTGAATTTTTCCCAATCGTCTGGTTTTGAATAATTCGGAATCATCATTCCGTTGGTAACCACAACTCTCGGCGCATCTTTATGGGAAGGAAACAAACCAAGCGGATGCCCAGAATAAACTGCCAAAGTCTGCTCGTCGGCCATTTCCGAAAGATATTTCATCACCAAAAGATACTGCGCCCAGTTTTGAAAAACCGCACCATTTCCTCCGTAAGTTATCAGTTCGTGCGGATGCTGTGCCACTGCACAATCTAAGTTGTTTTGGATCATTAGCATTATTGCTTTTGCCTGCTCACATTTTCCCGGATATTCTTCAATTGGTCGGGCATAAATCTTGTAATCGGGTCGGAAACGGTACATATAAATCCGACCATACTTTTCCAATTCTTCTCGAAATTCAGGCAGGAGCGTGGCGTGATGTTTTTGCTCAAAATAACGTAGCGCATTGCGAAGTGCGAGTTCCTTTTCTTCTTTTGAAAGAATATCTTTTCGCTTTGGTGCGTGGTTTATGGATGGATCGTAAGGTTTTTTTTCAGGAAGGATCGAAGGAATGCCTTGTTGAATTTGTTCTTTAAAAGTCATAATTATTAGTCGATGAGTCGATTAGTTTATGAGTTGATGTTATAAGTTTAAAGTTTATGCGTTTAAAGGTTTAGTTTTTAAAAAATATTTTTGCCTTTTGCCTTTTGCCTATTGCCTATTGCCTATTCTTATCAAAACCGTACGGGCAATGGCGGCAACCACTTTCGCAACAATAGCCGCGTTTTAAATGATATTGCTCCGTGAAACATTTGTAGCCTTCGGGAGTAAGGTAATAATCACCTTCTTCAAGCGCTATATTTTTCTTTGGGAAAAGCATCTTACAAAAGTAAGGATTTCAATGTTGAAAGTTTTAAAATTGAACCAAATCCCATGTTTCGGGATTTAAGCTTTAAATTTGCAGAATCAATTCCACAGAAATGACAGCACACAAAGCCGGATTCGTAAACATAATCGGAAACCCAAACGTAGGCAAAAGCACACTTATGAATGCCTTTGTTGGCGAGCGATTATCCATTATCACTTCCAAAGCACAAACCACACGCCACCGCATTTTGGGAATTGTGAACGGCGATGATTTTCAAGTGCTTTTGAGCGACACGCCGGGCATCATAAAACCTGCGTACGAGTTGCAGGAAAGTATGATGAATTTTGTGAAATCTGCTTTTGAGGATGCCGATATCCTGCTATATTTGGTTGAATTGGGCGAAAAGGAATTGAAGGATGAAGTGTTTTTCAACAAAATAACCAATTCCAAAATTCCAGTTCTGCTTCTTATAAATAAAATTGACAAAGGCAATGAAGAACTGCTTGCAGAAGCATTCAAACTTTGGCAGGAAAAAGTTCCGAATGCTGAAATTTTCGCCATTTCAGCACTTCAAAATTTTGGGGTTTCCGAAGTTTTTAATCGAATAATTGAATTGCTGCCCGAGTCGCCAGCATTTTATCCGAAAGACCAATTGACGGACAAACCCGAACGATTTTTCGTAAACGAAGCAATCCGCGAAAAAATATTGATACACTACAAAAAGGAAATTCCATATTCAGTTGAAATAGATACCGAGGAATTTTTTGAGGATGAAACCATCATCCGCATCCGGAGTGTGATTATGGTGGAGCGTGAAACCCAAAAGGGAATCATTATCGGTCACAAAGGTTCCGCTTTAAAGCGTGTTGGAACGGAAGCCAGAAAGGATTTGGAAAAATTCTTTGGAAAGCAAATCCATTTGGAGCTTTACGTGAAAGTAAATAAAAACTGGCGTAGTGATGAAAGGCAACTTCGTAGATTTGGGTACAATAATAAATAAAATTAAAAAAACAAATCCCAAATCCCACATCCCAAATCCCAAATAAACTTCAAAAAACAAATTCCAATGTTCAAATTCCATCCCAGCTCTCCCAAAGGGAGGGATCGGTTTCGATTTTGAAGATTTTGTTTTGAACTTGAGTAAGCTTGTATTTTGAGATTTGAATTTTGGAATTTATTTGGAATTTAGTGCTTGAGTTTTGGAATTTTTCAGTTGATCGTTTCAACCATAAAATCATAAAGCTCCCTCATTCCCGTCTTGCCTTTTTTCTTTCCGATTGCTCCGGCAAAATAGAGCAGAATCCATGCAAATATCAAAACAACAGCGATACCAATTTGAAGATTTATCGGGTTTCCCAAATTGTAATTTGAATATAGCCAAGTAGCATTCACCATAAAAAGTATTCCCACGGCTACGTGCAGAAACATAAACATAGTCCAGACTGTGGGATTCGGTCCAAAAAAACCATGTAGTGAGCAGGAGTTTTCATCGTTTTCAGTTATTTCCAAATGCAATTGCGGCGACCAAAAATGCTGTTGGTTATTCGGAAGTTTTATAAAAACATGATCATCTATGCAGGAAACCACAAATTTGTTTTGAGACTTTTTTGCTTCCGAAAACCTCGCAAGCAATTGTGAATAAGGTTGTTCAAATTCCATTTGAAAACGTGGGCGCAATACTATTTCATTCGAAAGCATTTTTTTTAATTTATTTTTAAAGCAGTTAAAATAGTATTTTTTCTGCCAACTAAAAGCTATTTTTGCACCCTAAAATTAAGATTATGAGCATTGTTGCCGTCGTAGGAAGACCGAATGTGGGTAAATCCACTTTGTTCAATAGATTAATTCAGCGCAGGGAAGCCATTGTTGATGCGGTGAGCGGCGTTACCCGCGACCGTCATTATGGAAAAAGCGATTGGAACGGAAAGGAATTTTCAGTAATTGACACAGGAGGCTATGTGAGAGGAAGCGACGATATTTTTGAAGCAGAAATAGACAAACAAGTTGAACTTGCTATTGACGAAGCCGATGTTATAATTTTTATGGTTGACGTTGAAAGCGGTGTTACCGGAATGGATCAAGACGTTGCAAAACTGCTTCGCCGTTCAAAAAAACCTATATTTTTGGCAATCAATAAAGTTGATGCAGCTTCAAGAGTTAACGATGCTTTAGAGTTTTATTCCTTAGGTTTTGAACATCAATACAACCTTTCAAGTATAAATGGTAGCGGCACGGGAGAGTTGTTGGATGATTTGGTAAAAGCATTACCGGATCGCGAAGAAGAGGACAATAGTGAACTGCCGCGTTTTGCTGTGGTAGGCCGTCCGAATGCTGGAAAATCCTCCTTTATCAACGCGTTGATTGGGAAAGACAGATATATCGTTACCGACATTGCGGGAACAACTCGCGATAGTATAGATACAAAGTATGACCGTTTCGGCTTTGAATTTAATTTGGTTGATACGGCCGGGATTCGTAAAAAGAGCAAAGTAAAGGAAGATTTGGAATTCTATTCCGTAATGCGAAGCGTTCGCGCAATTGAGCATTGTGATGTAATCATACTTATTTTTGATGCTACCCGCGGTTTTGACGGGCAGGTTGAAAACATTTTCTGGCTTGCACAGCGCAACAACAAAGGGATTGTAATTATTGCCAACAAATGGGATTTGGTGGAAGACAAAGACACCAGCAGCGTGAAGGATTATGAAAAATATATCCGTCAGCAGTGCGAACCTTTTGTAGATGTGCCCATTGTTTTTGTTTCTGTATTGACAAAACAACGTATTTATAAAGCCATTGAAACTGCGGTTGAAGTTTATCAAAACAGAAGCAAAAAAGTAAAAACAAGTGAATTGAACGAAGTTATGCTTCCAATTATTCAAGCCTATCCGCCGCCGGCTTATAAGGCGAAATATGTGAAAATAAAATTCTGTACGCAGCTGCCAACGCCCTATCCAAGTTTTGCGTTTTTCTGCAATCTACCGCAGTACGTGAAAGATCCATACAAACGTTTTATTGAGAATAAATTACGGGAGCACTTTGACTTTTCAGGGGTTCCGATTACAGTTTATTTTAGGAAGAAGTAAAGTTAGTGTTCAGTAATCAATTTAGGGCGATTCTTACCTTTAGAAAAATTATCTTTAAAATTTTCCAACTTTAAAGTTTTTATTCCGCTTAACTATAGACTGAATACTGTCCACTGCATACTGAACACTGGCTACTAAATTACCAACCCCCACTAGCGCCGCCGCCGCCAAAGCCGCCGCCGCCGAAACCACCACCAAAGCCTCCACCACCGCCAAAGCTACCACCACCGCCAAAGCTACCACCACCGCCCCCAAAACCGCCACGGCCAAGGCTGCTGAGCACAATAATGTCTAACAAACTTCCGCCGCCACGGCCGCCTTTACCCCCTTTGCCCCCTTTACGGATAAAAGAAAGAATAATGATGATAAAAACGAAGATGATAAAAAACGGAATGTGTCCGCTGTCTTTCTTCCCGAAATCACGGTCTTCCTTAAATTCGCCTTTCAGTGCGGCAAAGATTGCATCGCTACCTTTGTCAAGACCTTCATAATAATTCCCGTTTTTAAATTCGGGAATCATTATTCGGTTGATGATGCGTTCAGACATTAAATCGGTAATTCGGTATTCAATTCCGTAGCCGGTATTTATATCTACTTTTCGGTCTTCTTTTGCGAGGGTGATTACAATTCCGTTGTCTTCACCACTTTGGCCGATTCCCCATTTTTGGCCCCATTCCGCACCGAGCATTGATATGTCCTCGCCATTTGTGGAACCAATAATAATGCAAACAATCTGTGTGGAAGTGGAATCGGCATAACGGATCAACTTGCTTTCCAAAGAGGTTTTCTGTGAAGGCGTAAGCAGGTTTACAAAATCATAAAGTGAAGTCTGGACCGAAGGTTTCGGCGGAATTTCATACTGAGCCGAAACATTTTCAGATAAAAATGCAGTGGCAATTAATACAAATAGTATTTTATATTTCTGAAGAAAATGTTTCATTGAATTTTTTTACTGCAAACTGAACACTGTGTACTGACCACTGAACTAACCTACCGAAATATCATTCGGCAGTTCGTTTTTGTCGTCTTTTTTGAATGGGAAATGCTTTTTTAACTGTTCGCCCGCTTTTAAGATTCCTTCCACCAAGCCTTGTTTCATATCTCCATTTTTAAAATGGTTGATGATGATGTCTTTAGTACTTTCCCAAAAATTCTGACCAACAATATCGTTGATACCTTTGTCGCCCATTATTACAAGCGTTCGGTCTTTTACGGCAACATAAATAAGCACACCATTGCTTTCTTTTGTGTTGTGCATGTTGAGCATGTCAAAAACTTCCGCAGCGCGGTCAAAAGCGTCAATGCGTTCGTTTGGTTCTTCTGCGGAAATTGAAGTGGGCTCCAAATGTACGCGTATCTCTCCCGAAGTATTTTTTTCTGCAATACGAATGGCTTCAATTATTTCGGCTTCATCTTCCGAAGTAAGAAATTCTTCATTTTTAGACATGTTTATTTTGTTTTTAAAAATCCTAAAATAATTTTCGGGAAACAATACTTTCAGCCGCAACTAGTGCCAACTGCAATTGCTAACTCTTGTCCACCGTAGCTTTTTTCAGCGTAGGTGGAGAATACTTTATTTCTTATCTTTTCCGAAGTCAAAATCCACTTTTGGAGCGTTCTCACTTCCGGCATCTGCTTTAAAATAGGCCTTTTCGTGGAAGCCCAAAATGCCTGCGAAAAGTTTCGTGGGGAATTGATTTAGTTTCGTGTTTAAAGCACGGGCTGCATCGTTAAATCTGTTGCGCTCAACGTTTATGCGGTTTTCGGTGCGTTCCAGCTCGTTAATCAATTCCTTGAAATTTTCATTCGCCTTTAAATCTGGATAGCGTTCAAAAACAACCAACAAGCGCGAAAGGGCAGAACTAACACCTGCTTGTGCCTCTTGATACTGCGCCAATTGTTCAGGTGTAATATTTGAAGGGTCAATATTGACAGACGTAGCCTTGCTTCTAGCTTCAGTAACGGCAATCAATGTTTCCTGTTCAAATTCAGCATAACCTTTGGCTGTGTTTACAATATTCGGAATTAAATCTGCACGGCGCTGGTAGGAGCTTTCCACATTCGCCCACTGTGCAGTGGCATTTTGGTCAAGCACGACCAATTTATTGTTTAGGCTCGCCATATAGGCGCCGATGAGAAGGATAATGCCAAGAATAATAATAATGGGTAACCATTTTTTCATGATGAGGTTGTTTTTAGAGTTGTTCTTTGATTTTTAAAAGTTCTGCTTTTACCGATTCCAATTTACGTATAATCTCAAACTGGTCCAGCGTTTTTTGTTTATTTTCCTTTAAATGAATTTTTGCACCTTCCAGCGTAAATCCGCGCTCTTTCACCAAATGATAGATGAGTTCGAGATTTTTTATGTCTTGGGGTGTAAACTTTCGGTTGCCTTTGGCGTTTTTTTTGGGTTTTAATGCGTCAAATTCCTTTTCCCAAAAACGTATTAGAGAAGTATTCACGCCAAAAGCCGTCGCCACTTCGCCAATGCTGTAATATAATCTTTCGGGTAGGTCTATGTGCATTTTTTAGTTGTCAGTTGTTAGTTGTTAGTTTTGAATTTTAATCCAAGGATTGGTTTTCTTCTTGTGATTTTTTCAGCATCTCCTCAAATTCTTCCGCAGTCAAACTTCCATAATAAAAATTAATTGGGTTAATGCGTTCGCCATCCTTAGAAACTTCGTAGTGGCAGTGCGGTGCCTCGCTTCTTCCGGTACTTCCCACAAAACCTATTATGTCTCCGCGCTGTACTTTTTGTCCTGACCGAACATTGTATTTGTATAAATGTCCATACAAACTTTCGTAGCCGTAACCGTGGTCTAGCACAATGTGGTTTCCGTAACCAGTTGCATTATTATCGGCACGTGAAACTACCCCGTCGCCTGTGGCATAAATTGGAGTTCCTCTGGGTGCGGAAAAATCCATTCCGAAATGAAATTTTCGCGCCTTCGTAAATGGGTCGGTTCTGTAACCAAAACCGGAAGCAATCCGCGTTAAATCTTCATTCTTGACTGGTTGTATTGCAGGAATGGCGGCCAAAAGTTTTTCCTTTTCTTCTGCAAGTTTGGCAATTTCATCCAAAGATTTCGATTGAACCACAATTTGCTTCGTCAATATATCTAAGTTTCGCGTTACGTTTATAATCAATTTTGAATTGTCAAAACCCTCCAAATCCTTGTAACGGTTTATCCCTCCAAATCCCGCCTTTCGCTGCTCTTCGGGAATAGGGTTCGATTCAAAATAAACACGATACAGATTGTTGTCGCGGTCTTCCACTTCTGCCAGAACTGCCTGGGCTTGATTCATTTTTTTATTCAAAAGCTCAAACTGAAGTTCCATATTGTTTAGCTCGCGCTGTAATGACAACTCCTTTGGGGTTTGAACGGACGGAAGATTTATATAAATAAGAAGTAGTAAAAAACCACTCAAAAACATTCCCAAAAGACTAAGGGCGAAAATCTTGAGTTTTCTCCCTTTCTTCCTTTCTATTTTTCGGTACGAAAGCGTTTCACTATCGTAGAAATATTTAACCTTAGACATGCGTTAAAAAATTGCTATTTTTGCGCGTTACTTGTTAGCGCGAATTAAAGGTAACGTTTTTACAAATATAGAAATTGTTTACCACTGCGCCCAACCTTTAATTTTAGCATAATTTATAAAAAATGAAGTCCAAGGAAATACGTTCACAATTTTTAGAATTTTTCGAGTCAAAACAACACCTAATTGTTCCCTCGGCCCCCATGGTTGTAAAAAATGATCCTACCCTAATGTTTATCAATAGTGGGATGGCTCCGTTTAAGGAATATTTCTTGGGAAATGGAAAACCCAAAAACAACCGAATTGCAGATACACAGAAATGTCTACGCGTAAGCGGAAAACATAACGATTTGGAAGAAGTGGGGATGGATACCTACCACCACACAATGTTCGAAATGCTCGGAAACTGGAGTTTTGGTAACTACTTTAAGAAGGAAGCGATCGAATGGGCGTGGGAACTTTTGACCGAAGTTTATAAAATTGACAAAGAAATTCTATACGTCACCATTTTTGAAGGCGACGAAAGTGAAGGTCTGGAACGCGATACCGAAGCCTACAATCTTTGGAAACAATTTGTGCCAGAAAACCGCATTTTAAACGGAAATAAAAAAGACAATTTCTGGGAAATGGGCGACCAAGGCCCCTGTGGACCGTGCAGCGAAATACATGTGGATATTCGTTCTGCGGAAGAAAAGGTAAAAATTCCCGGGAAAGATTTAGTGAACAACGACCATCCGCAAGTGGTGGAAATCTGGAATTTGGTTTTTATGCAATTCAACCGAAAAGCTAACGGAAGCCTTGAAAAATTGCCCGCACAACACGTTGATACCGGAATGGGCTTTGAGCGTTTGTGCATGGCGCTTCAAAACAAAAAAAGTAATTATGACACCGATGTTTTTACGCCTTTAATTCGTGAAATTGGCGCAATAACAAATTCAAAATACGGAAACGACGAGAAAAAAGACATCGCAACACGAGTAATTGCGGATCACGTTCGCGCCGTTGCATTTTCCATTGCAGACGGGCAACTTCCAAGCAATACAGGTTCAGGCTACGTAATTAGAAGAATTTTAAGAAGGGCAATCCGCTACGGTTTTACGTTTTTGGATAAAAAAGAACCTTTCATTTATAAATTGATAGAAACGCTGAGCGCTCAAATGGGTGATGCTTTTCCGGAATTAATTATTGAAAAGAATTTAATCACAAACGTTATCCGCGAAGAGGAAAATTCTTTTTTACGAACGCTGGACCAAGGTTTGGTTCTGCTGGAAAATATAATTGAAACAGCCGATTCTAAAGAAATTTCTGGGAAGAAAGCGTTTGAATTGTACGACACTTTCGGTTTCCCGATAGATTTAACAGCTTTGATTCTTCGCGAGCGAGGTTATTCTTTAAACGAAAAAGAATTCGATACCGAACTTCAACAGCAAAAAGACCGTTCCCGCGCCGCAACAAAAGTGGAAACTGGCGATTGGGTGGTTTTGGAGAAAGATGACGTTGAGGAATTTGTGGGGTACGATACTTTGGAAACCCAAGTAAAAATAACACGCTACCGAAAAGTAGAAAGCAAAAAGGAGGGCGAAATGTACCAACTCGTTTTCAACTTAACACCTTTTTATCCCGAAGGCGGAGGTCAAGTGGGCGATAAAGGCTATTTGGAAGCTACTGACGGCGGGGTAACTTATATTGTGGATACCAAAAAGGAGAATAACTTGATTATTCATTTTACAAAAGCACTTCCGCGAAACCCCGAATCCATCTTTAAAGCAGTGGTTGACGAAAAACAACGCAGCCGAACCGCTTCAAACCACACCGCAACGCATTTGCTGCACCAAGGTTTACGAAATATTTTAGGCGAACACGTTGCCCAAAAAGGAAGTATGGTTCATAGCCGAAATCTGCGTTTCGATTTTTCACACTTTGCGAAAGTGACTGATGAAGAGTTGAAACAAGTTGAGGATTTTGTAAACGCAAGAATCCGTGAAGGGATTGCTTTGGAAGAACGAAGAAACATTCCCTATCAACAAGCATTAGACGAAGGTGCAATTGCGCTTTTCGGTGAAAAATATGGCGATAGTGTACGTGCGATTAAATTTGGAAAATCAATGGAGCTTTGCGGCGGAACACACGTGCCGAATACAAATGATATTTGGCATTTTATAATTACTTCCGAAGGCGCGGTTGCGTCTGGAATTCGAAGAATTGAAGCCATTACAGGCGATGCTGCAAAACAATATTTTATTGACAGAAGTGAATCTTTTGCATCACTTCAAAAAGCGTTGAATAATTCGCAAGACCCCATAAAAGCTGTGGAAAGTTTGCAGGAAGAAAACAGCAATCTGCAGAAACAGATTCAGCAATTATTGAAAGACAAAGCGAAAAATTTAAAAGGAGAATTAAAAGCTGAAATACAGCAAATAAACGGAGTGAATTTCCTTTCTAAAAAAATCGATTTGGACTCCAGCGGAATGAAGGATTTAGCTTTTGAAATGGGCGGCGAAACTGAAAATCTATTTTTAGTTTTTGGAGCCGAACACGATGGCAAAGCTTTACTAGCGTGCTATATTTCAAAAGAATTGGCAACTGAAAACGGACTCGATGCTGGAAAAATTATTCGTGAACTTGGAAAATACATTCAAGGCGGCGGCGGCGGACAGCCTTTCTTCGCAACCGCGGGTGGGAAGAATCCTGCGGGAATAAACGAGGCGCTTTCAGCGGCAAAGGTGTATGTAAAATAGGCTCGCAAAGCCGCAAAGCCGCCAAGTAAAAGTGATATAGTGGAAAAGAATAATTTAACAGAAAATCAAATTGCTTCAATTATTGTTGATTGCTGTTATCACATACATATTGAATTGGGTCCAGGTTTATTAGAGTCTGTTTATGAGGAGGTTTTATTTCATGAACTTACGTTGAAAGGGTTGACTGTTGAAAAACAAAAACCTTTGCCTGTCATTTGGAAGAATCTAAAATTGAATTTAGGCTTTCGAACGGATTTAATAGTAAACAATAAAGTAATAATTGAGATTAAATCTGTCGAAGAAATCCACCCCGTAAATCCAAAACAGGTTTTAACGTACTTGCGACTAACAAATTTAAAATTGGGTTTGCTCATAAATTTTAATAGTCCATTAATAAAAAATGGAATTACAAGAATTGTAAATAACCTTTAAAACTTAGCGTCTTTGCGCCTTTGCGAGAGAAAATGAAACTGCAAACTGAAATATCGCTAAAACAAGAAGAAAATCAAATTGATTATTCCTCCAAAATACTTTTGTTGGGAAGTTGTTTTTCGGAAAATATTGGGGCGAAGTTTGATTATTTAAAATTTCAGAATCTGCAGAATCCATTTGGGATAATTTTCAATCCAATGTCTATTGAAAAACTCATCAATCGGGCAATTGAAAATATAGCTTTTTCCGAAGAAGATGTTTTTCAGCACAACGAAGTTTGGAAATGTTTTGAAACCCATTCAGAACTTTCTTCTTTGGATAAAAATGAATTTTTAAAGAATCTTAACTCGGCACTTCAAAATTTACGCGAAGCATTATTTTCTTCAACACACATTATTTTTACGTTCGGGACTTCGTGGGTTTATAGGAATATTGAAAGCAGTGAAATAGTTGCCAACTGCCATAAACTTCCGCAGAAAAATTTCACAAAAGAGCTGCTTTCCATTGAAACAATTTCAAAAAGCATTCAAAATATTTTTGATAAAATTTCAGAAGTAAACCCGAAGGTAGCGATTATAAATACTGTTTCACCCGTGCGCCATATTAAAGATGGTTTAGTAGAAAATACGCAAAGCAAAGCACATTTACTTTCCGCAATTCACAAAACAATCCATCAACCATCAACTATCAACCAGCAACTAAATTATTTTCCTTCCTTTGAAATTATGATGGACGAACTTCGCGATTACCGTTTTTATGCGGAAGATATGCTTCACCCAAACATAACCGCGATTGAAATAATTTGGCAGAAATTTTCAGAAGTGTGGATTGCTTCGGAAACGGATACTCTACAAAAAGAAATTTCTGTCATTCAAAGTGGGTTGCTTCACAAACCTTTCAACCCAGAAAGTACCGAACACTTTCAATTTTTGGCAAATCTTCAAAAGAAAATTTCTGTACTTCAGCAACAATTTCCTCACTTTCAATTTTAGAAATCGACAATCCGAAATCGTAAATCTAAAATCAATATACGTCAATTGCCCTATTGTGAGACTTTTCCCTTTGTGGCAATTTTGCTTTAACTAATAATCACGTATCCGTTTCGGCGGAACATTAAACCCAAGCAAAATGAAAACATTCAACAAAACAATTTTAGTATTATTGGCTGTAGTGGCCGTAAGTTTCACTTCTTGTAAAAAAGATGACGATGGGGGCGGGGGCGGAAGCGCTGGCTCGGGAACAATTTCTGCCAAAGTGAACGGCTCTAATTTCACCTCTATGGAAGCAGCGTCAAGAGCTACACAATCAAGCGGTGGTGGATCTACTACAATTATCCTTCAAGGTTCTGATGCTTCCGGAAAGGGCATATTCATTACAATGAATAATTTTGACGGCGTGGGCACTTATGAATTTTCCGATTCAAATGTGTTTTTGGTGGCTACTTACGTTGAAACCAATATAAATAACCCGCAGAATTCCCAAACTTGGACAGCTCCTTATGAAGGCAGCGGCGTAATAGGCCAGGTTAAAATTTCTGAAAAAACAGACACAAAAATTAAAGGAACATTCAATTTTACAGGTAAGAACGTAAATGGTGACAACTCTTTGAAGAACATTACTGACGGTTCTTTTAACCTTAATTTCTAAAAATTAAAAGCACTAAAGAAAATCTCTATGTTGAGGTTTTTACGTGGGCCGGGGGCGAAACGCAAGTTTTTCCTCCGGTTTTTTATTGGAAAAAGTCGATGGGTTGAGGAGTCGATGAGTTTAGAAGTCCCGTCTGTAACTTCTGCGAAACCTGAAACCTGGAACTTGAAACTTGAAACTGAAACAATACGTCAACTGCCCTATTGATTTCATCTTTATAATGAAACATCTTTGAATCATCAACATTTAAAAACCACAATTATGAAAACTTCAATTAAACTTTATTCTATGGTCGGTCTTACTTTTTTTATGACTTTGACCATAGTTGCCCAAAAAGCAGAGCAACCAGATTTCCGGTATGATACTGGGGCGAAAATAAACGAAATGGCACTAACACAAGGAGGAACAATGGTGGTTGCTACCAACGATGGTCTTGTGGGGATAAAACCAGGTAGCAACCAACTGTTGTTTAATTTTACTGAATACGGAAGGGTGAAGCCAGAGGAACTGACTTTTGTTCCCAATGCGCCTTATGTTATTGTTGCACAAGGGGGATTTGCAGGTATTACTGGCAAAAAAACGGTAATCGATTATATTTCCGGAAAAACGCTTTTTAATACCGAAGGCAATGGTTGGAAAATAGCCTATAGCTGCGATGTAAAAATGCCACAAAACAAATTGGTGGTTACGGGTCAACGCCGTTCTGAAGAAAAATTTGCCACTGCTGTCGCGGTGTACGATTTAAATACTGGAAAAGAAGATTACCGTTTCAATTTAGGAGATCCTGGAAAAGTAACAATGGGTGCGGGAATGCAGCCGAGTGGGGCAATACTTTTATTAAAGGATTATTTAATAGTGCCAACCACAAAAGGTTTAGTGGCCAAAAAAGCACAAACCGGCGAAACACTTTGGGAGAACGATATAAAGAATATAAACTGGATGGTGGCAGATGCTACTGAAAAGGAAATTTATGCTTTTGAAAGCGTGAACCAAGGGAAAAATACCCGTATCCATAAAGTGGGCGTAAACGGTGCCGAGCTTTGGAAAGACGACCATAAAGTGAAAGGTCAAGTGGTGAATTTTGAAATCCTTCCAAATGGAATTGCGGTAGTGAGCAACCAAAGCGATGGTGGCAGCAACAGTGTTTTTGCTCCAAGCAATGAATCGAATATTGCATTTATGAACGCTGCCAATGGGGAAGATCTTTGGGAAAAAGCACCAAAAACGAAAGGCTACGTTCAGCATTTTTATATTATGGAAGATGGTATCCTTTTCGGAATTTACCAAGGTGGAATCAATAAGATTTCGTTTGATGGGCAAACACTTTTCAAAAAGCCTTTAAAGACTGGAGAAAATATTTTAACAATGGCTGAAACGCCACAAGGATTGATATATATCACTTCCGAAGATGCTAATATTGTTAATTTAAAAACCGGTGATCAGGTTTGGGACAAGCCCTTGAAATATAAAAGGGCTGGTGCCGTGAGTTCAACTTTAGACAGTAAAAACAATCGTTATCTTATAAGTGCCGACGAAACCTTATATGCCGTGGATGCAACCTCTGGCGAAGTGAGCACTTTGGCAGAATCAAAATTTGATGGTAAGGAAGCGCCTTCACATGTAGAAATTAGAGATGGCGGAATTCTATTGACCAGCGATCAAAATATGCTTTTGATGGACTGGAACGGTGGAAAGCAGTGGCAGGAATATTATCGCGCCCCGGGCAAAAGCGCGATGGGTGCAATTTTGGCGGGTGTTTCAGCGGTTGCAATGGCTGCAGCTGCAACGGGAGCGGCAAGTTCATCAGTTAACAACAGGTTACAGGGCTATAATAGCCGGGCAGACCGGGAGTCCGATCTGGCAGGTGGATTGGCAGCCGCCAGTGGGGCTTCAATTTCTGAAATGTTGAAACGTTTTAAGGCTACCGCTGCAACCCAAAACGATCAGTTTATTCTTACCAAGCTTGATGAGGGTGTGGGTCTTGTAAAACTGAGCAAGGACACCGGAAAAATGGATAAGGAAATTGTACTAAAGGACAAGCAACCAGAATATATAGTGGATGAAATAGGAGGTATACTTTATTACAAAGCAGACAGCAACTCCATTTTTGCATACGATCTTAAAAAATAATCTACTAACCAGATTATATTCAAACCGCAGATGTAGTGAGGAGCATTTGCGGTTTTGAAACCCCATGTTCAACTATGGGGTTTATTTTGTGTAGAAAAGAAGTAGGTTGAAAGGCCAATAATTTAAAAAGGAAAACATGGAAACAAGTATTTATCTTCTATTAGCTGTTGTTGGCATTATTTTGTTCCTGCTTCTTTTTTTTTACATTAAAAACAAAAGAATCAAAATCCTTCACTTTCAAAAAATAAAAACTTTAAAAAATTCGATTATCTTGCATCATAACCAAATTAGTTTCAGGCAGTCAACGTTGTATAGATATAATTTTTTGGCTTACAACCTTAATGAAGTTTTGGTCCCACAACCTGAAATTAGGCTTGATATATTTCAACCAAAATAGTTTTATGAAAAAAAAATATCTCCTCCTCATTTTTTTATTTGGTCTTTTCTCTCTTTCCGCACAAAACCCACTAAAAATTATAGACAGTTTAAAAAGTCAATTAAAAAATGTAAATAACGATACAGGTCGCGCGAAGATAATTGCCGACTTAACGTGGTATTACAGCATGGTAAATACAGATTCGGCTTATGTATATGGTAAAAAATCTATAAGTAGTGCCAAAAAAATTGGCGATTCAACTCTTGTTGCACAGGCATTGAGCGATTTTGCTGTGGTAAATTATAGCAAAGGAGATTTAAAAATGGCTCTTGATTATTATAGAAAATCCTTAGCCATTAGGGAAAAGCAAAGGGATTCTGCGGGAATTGCCTCGCTTCATTATAAAATGGGCACGGCCTATCATAAAAAAACACAACTGGACAGCGCGATGATTTATTATCTAAAAGCGTTGAAGTTTTACGAAGATACTGGCAATGAAGTTTTGGCCAATTCCGCTGAAAGTAATATTGGTGCCCTGCATTTCAACCAAAAAAACTACAATGAAGCGCTTAGATACTTTAATAAGAATATCTTTTTTTTCAGAAAAACAGACCAAGCAAAACTTCTGGGGAATGCATTGGTAAACAAAGCCAGCATTCAGTTGGTGATGAAAGACACTTTGGAAGCAGTAAAAACACTAAAAGAGAGTATTACAATTTCAGAGGCCATAAATAATGTTGAAACTCTTGGCGCTTCTTATAATAATCTTGGTGAAGTTTATATGGCTCAGAACAAGATTGAGCAGGCAAAGGAAGCTATATCAAAATCACTTCAATATCGAACCAATTCAAATATGAATGCTGATTTGATGAGTTCAAAATTAACTTTGGCGGGAATTCATAATACATTGGGAGAATATAGGAAAGCAAGATTGCTGCTAGATGAGATTAGGCCTTTTTATAAAAAGGAAGGAATAAAAGAAAAACTTTCAACACTTTACCTGCAATATATTACGGTTTTTGCAAGTGAAAAGGCTCCCGACAGTGCACTGTATTACAGCGCCAAATATGCATTTCTTCAAGAAGAAATAGTAGGTGAAAAAGCCTTGAATATCACCAATGAGCTTGAAACAAAATACCAAACAGAAAAAAAGGAAAACCAAATCCTACAACAACGTGCCCAACTAGCCGAAAAAGATTTGGAAGTCCGCCAAAAAAACACCCTTATTTTTGGCAGTTTGGGATTGGCTTTGGTTCTTGGGTTGCTTGGTTATTCGCTTTACAATCAACAAAAACTAAAAAACCATCAACTTCAAAAAGAGGGCGAATTGAAAGCTGCTTTGGCACAAATTGAAACCCAAAACAAACTACAGGAACAACGCTTGCGCATTTCGCGTGACTTGCACGACAACATTGGCGCGCAGCTTACTTTTATTATTTCCAGTATTGATAATTTGAAATATGGGTTTAAAGATATTAGCGAGAAATTGAATAGTAAACTTACTGGAATCAGCAATTTCACTTCGCAGACCATTTATGAGCTTCGTGATACCATTTGGGCGATGAACAAAGAAAGCATCACCTTTGAAGACCTGCAAGCACGAATCGCGAACTTTATTGAGCACGCCAAAAATGCTTCGGAGAAAACCGAGTTTTCTTTTAATATAGATGATAACGTTGATGAAACCCACGTTTTTTCTTCAGTTGAAGGGATGAACATTTATAGAATAATTCAAGAGTCAGTGAATAATTCCTTGAAATACGCATCTGCAGACGAGATTGAAGTGAAAATTTCAAAAAAAGAAAATCAGTATCAAATTCAAATTACCGACAATGGTAAAGGTTTCGATACTGATACAGCAGAATTGGGAAATGGCCTCAACAATATGAAAAAACGTTCTCGGGAAATTGATGGAATCATTGAATTCATTTCAAAAAAGAACAACGGTACAAGCGTAGTCCTTAATTTTCCAGCAAAACATACTATTTAGTAATTCCGTACTTTTTTCTTTGCTCTTTGCTCTTTGCTCTTTTGTCTTTTGTCTATTTATACGGCAATTGCCCTATTTTTCTTTTGGTCTTAAAACCTTATTTTTAAGTATCTTTAAATTACTAACCAACATAAGATGCTGAAGATTGCAATAGTTGACGACAACTCTTTCCTTATCCACGCCATAAAGGAGAAACTTTCGTTTTTTGACGATGTACAGGTAAAACACACTTCATTGAACGGCAGCGAACTGCTCACAAAACTCCAAGAAAATCACAATCTCGATTTAATTTTGATGGATATTGAAATGCCCGTGCTTAACGGCATTGAAACCACTCAAATAGTTAAGCAGAAATATCCGCATATAAAAATAATAATGCTCACCGCTTTTGATAATGATGAACATATATTCAACGCTATAAAAGCCGGCGCGGACGGTTATTTGCTGAAAGAAATCAATCCAAAAGATTTATACGAAGGAATAGTTGAAACCTTGAATGGAGGCGCAGCAATGAACCCTTCCATCGCAATGAAAACCTTGAAATTACTTAGGAATCCAATCGATATTCAAAACCCGCGAGACCAAGAGGAAATTTCACTTTCCAACCGTGAAGTTGAGGTTTTGGAACAATTGAGCAAAGGATTGAGTTATACTGTAATAGCGGATCATCTTTTCCTTTCGCCCAGCACAGTGCGCAAACACATTGAAAATATCTACAAAAAACTGCAGGTTCATAGCAAGATTGAAGCGGTTCAAAAAGCACGGAACCACAATATTATTTAGAAATGATTCTATAGATACTATAGATAATGGGGTTTCTGTTGTTCTCTGCGCTCTCTGCGCCTTTGCGGTTGTAATTGAGAAAAAATATTCGTGTTTTGTAGTTCATTCATAAGTTTTCAGTAGTCTAAAATATGTCGTAGTTTTATGTTCCATTTTTTACAAATTTCTTCGGAACATAAAATCCTCATTATGAAAAAATTATTCCTATTTACCTTTCTTTTATCAGTAACTTTTTCAGTTTTCTCCCAAGAAAAAAATCCGGTAATTGAAAACATTCAAAAAGAAGCTTACAGCAATTCCCAACTTGAAATTCTTGGTCACGAATTGCTTGACGATATCGGCCCACGATTGGTTGGTACGCCGCAAATGAAGCAGGCCCACGATTGGGCCGTTTCAAAATATAAATCATGGGGCATTCCTGCCGAAAACCAACAATGGGGCGAATGGAAAGGCTGGGAGCGGGGCATCACACATATTGATATGGTTTCACCACGAGTGCAGACTTTAGATGGAACGCAACTTGCGTGGAATCCCGGAACATCTTCCAAAGGCGTAATTGCAGAATTGATAGTACTTCCCGAAATAAAGGACTCAATATCTTTCAAAAAATGGTTGCCGAATGTAAAAGGAAAATTCGTGATGATTGCAATGAAACAATCCACTGGAAGACCAGACGAGAATTGGAAAGAATATGCCACGCCGGAATCTTTCGAAAAAATGAAAAAAGAAAGAGATGAAATGACCAACGCGTGGAACGAAAATATAAAACGAAGCGGTTACGACCGAAGAAGTATTATTCCCGCTTTGGAAGAAGCTGGAGCAGTTGGAATTGTTGATTCGTATTGGTCCAAAGGATTTGGAGTGAACAAAATCTTCGGTGCCCGTACCAAAAAAATTCCAACTGTTGATATTGAATTGGAAGACTACACTATGCTTTACAGAATGGTGGAACACGGCGACAAACCCAAAATACACGTAGTGGCAGAATCGAAAGATTTGGGTGTTGTGCCAACTTTCAACACAATTGCTGAGATAAAAGGAACGGAAAAACCCGAAGAATATGTAATTCTTTCAGCCCATTTTGATTCTTGGGACGGCGGAACTGGAGCGACAGATAATGGCACCGGAACTTTGGTGATGATGGAAGCAATGCGAATTCTGAAAAAAGTATATCCCAATCCAAAACGAACCATTTTAGTAGGCCATTGGGGCAGTGAGGAACAAGGCTTGAACGGCTCTTCGTCTTTTGTTGCGGACCATCCCGAAATCGTTAGTAATATTCAAGCGGTTTTCAATCAAGACAATGGTACTGGAAGGGTTACAAAAATTAACGGCGCAGGTTTTTTGCATTCGTATGATTACATTTCCAGATGGCTGAATGCTGTTCCAGATACCATCAAAAAAAATATTGAAACTACTTTTCCAGGAGGACCTGCGAGAGGAGGTTCGGATAATGCTTCATTTGTTGCGGCCGGTGCACCCGCTTTCAGTTTGAGTTCTTTAAGTTGGGATTACTGGAATTATACTTGGCATACCAACCGCGATACGTATGATAAAATAGTTTTTGACGATTTACAGAGCAATGCAATTCTCACAGCAATTTTAGCGTATATGGCTTCGGAAGACGATTCCATAACATCGCGTGAACAAGTTATTTTGCCAATGGATGAAAAAACTGGAGAGCCCCAAACATGGCCAACGCCAAGAGTTCCTGAGAGGAAAGGGGGAATATAAATATTCTTAAAATTCCAAAATAACAAATCCCAAATCCCAACTGTATTTTTGGAATTTGGGATTTTGAGATTTATTTGGAATTTGGTGCTTGTATTTTGGAATTTAAATTCCAAATGCATCCTTCACTTTATCTACATAATCCAACTTCTCCCAAGTGAAAAGCTCAACTTCTCTTTCAATCCTTCCGTTATAAGGGCTTTCAAAAGTTTTTGTAATAACTTGTGGTTCTCTTCCCATATGTCCATAAGAAGCGGTTTCGGAATAAATTGGGTTTCTCAATTTCAATCTTTTTTCAATAGCCGCTGGGCGCATATTGAATATTTCTGAAACCTTTTTTGCGATATCGCCATCAGAAAGTTTCACATTTGATGAATTGTATGTATTCACAAAAATAGAAGTGGGTTCCACAACGCCAATTGCATAACTAACCTGAATCAAAACTTCATCGGCAACGCCGGCAGCCACAAGATTTTTCGCAATATGCCGCGCAGCATACGCTGCACTTCTGTCCACTTTACTCGGATCTTTTCCACTGAAAGCGCCGCCACCGTGTGCGCCTTTTCCACCGTAAGTATCAACTATTATTTTTCTTCCAGTTAAACCGGTATCACCGTGCGGACCGCCAATTACGAACTTTCCGGTTGGGTTTATGTGATATATAATTTCATCGTTGAACAATTTCTGAACGTACTCCGGAAGTTGTTTTTTAACTCTTGGAATCAAAATTTCGATAATATCTTTTTTAATTTTTTTCAGCATCGGCTCATCTGCATCAAACTCGTCGTGCTGGGTTGAAACAACGATCGCAACTATTTTCTGCGGAACGTTGTCATCGCTGTATTCAATGGTTACTTGGCTTTTTGAATCGGGGCGCAAATATTTTATTTCAGAATCTTCACGGCGAAGATTAGCCAATTCAATCAAAATTTTATGCGAAATATCCAACGCCAAAGGCATATAGTTTTCGGTTTCCTTTGTGGCATAACCAAACATCATCCCTTGGTCGCCAGCGCCTTGTTCCTCTTTGTTTTCGCGATCAACGCCTTGGTTAATATCTTGTGATTGCTCGTGAATCAACGAAATAACCCCGCAGGAATCACCACTAAATTTATAAGCGCCTTTTGTGTAACCAATTTTGTTGATTACATCCCGCGCAATGGTTTGAACATCGAGGTAGGTGTTGCTTTTCACTTCGCCCGCTAAAACTACTTGTCCGGTGGTGACCAAAGTTTCACAAGCAACCTTCGATTCTGGGTCAAAAGCTAAAAAATTATCTAAAAGCGCATCGCTAATCTGATCCGCAACTTTATCTGGGTGTCCTTCAGAAACACTTTCCGAAGTAAATAAATAGGCCATAAACTGTATTTAATATTTTAAAAAATTGAAAACGACGTAGGATAAAAAGACGTAAGACGTAAGACTAAAATTATTTCTTAATATGAATTAAATATATAATAGTCTTAAGTTCTATGTCCAAAAGTCTTATGTCATTATTACAGAAGATTTGACGGGTACGCCGAAGGGAAGTTTTCACTGCCTTTAGCATTTTTTACCCCTTTGTCACACTGAACGCAGTCGAAGTGTGTTGGGTATCTCATCCTCGGAAAACCCGATTCTGAAGAGGTTGCAATCAGTCAAATCTTTCCTCTTAATTTGTCTTGGGCAAAAGTAAAAAAATTAAACGAATAGCAATTTTATTTGAAGTTTTTTGGAGAAATAATTAGCATTGGTCCAATACCAACAGTATGCATATATGTTACTATGAAAAAATCAGATAATCGAATTACCTCCTATTTATGTAAAAGCCGTTCAATCTTTGATATCAAATCAGTCATATCGAAGGGTTTGGAGATAAAATCTGAAGCTCCAGCTTTCATGCAGGTTTCCCGGGCGTTGTTGAGCGCAGACATCATTATCACAGGGGTTTTGGAGATAGCTTTAGTTTTTCTGATCTTGACACAAACGTCTGTGCCGTCCACCCCAAAAATAAGTTTGTCCAGCAACACTAGTTTAATGTCATGTTCAATAATATCTTCATTGGTGCTTTGGGGTTTTCTTGACAGCATAACATCGTAGCCGCTAAACTGAAGCATATCCTGGATCATAATTCCCAAATTGTGATCGTCCTCTACTATTAATATTTTGTTCATTGGTTTTGGTTTTGGTTGTTTTGTTATTTTATTTTTTAGACGGTTTGGTTTAAGACCTCTTCAATTTTTTCAAAAAAGCCCTTTATTTCAAACGGTTTTGTAATGAAAGCATTGGCCCCTGCCTGTAGGCATTCAGATTTTGCGCCCTTGAGCGCAGACATCATAATGATGGGGATGTGCGCCGTAGATCTGTTCCTTTTCAATATGGTGCAAATTTGCACACCGTCCAAACCGCCCAGAAACTTATCCAGAAGCACAAGGTCTATCTTATTTTCGTGAATATTATTTTCAATTTCGCTCAGGTGTTTCTGCACCCAAACTTTATATCCCTTAGAAGTAAACATATATTTCAACATTTCTCCTATTATGCGGTCATCCTCTACTATCAATATGTTTTTCATAACTCGTTTATCCAATCACTTCAAGAAATAATGGGAAGGGTAAAAATAAATTCAGACCCTTTTCCTTTTTCGCTATTTACGGCAACTTGCCCTTGGTGCCGCTCTATAATCTCTTTGGCCAAAAAGAGGCCGATCCCAAAACCGGAAAACTTGGATTCGTCTTTTCCGCTTACACGGTAGAATCTTTTAAAGAGGTGCTCGTGGTCAATTTCGTCAATCCCGATTCCTTTGTCCGTTACGCTTACCGCACCATATTCTTCATCTACTTTGTAAACACGAACCATAATGTTTTTATTATCTGGGGAATACTTGATGGCATTAGTAATGAAGTTGATAAGGACTTGGCTGATCCTGTCCTTGTCGCCATATACACTGAATGTATCATCATGGGTTATCTTTATTTTGTAATCGGCGTTAGTATATTTTATGTCTTGAACATTGCTTTCCACGAATTCGTTTATGCCGAATGTTTCCTTTTGCAATTCCAGTTTTCTCTCCTCCACACGCGAAAGATCCAGCATTTCTGAAATTAGTCGGGTAAGCCGCGATACTTGGTTGTCTATGCGCTCCAGGCTAGGGATAATTGGAATGGCGCCCAAGGTTTCCTGCGTCCCACTTTCCAACATGCTCAACAACAATTGAGTATATCCTTTAATGGACGTAACCGGAGTCTTGAGCTCATGGCTTACCATTTTAAGGAAATCCTCCTTATTTTTTTCCTCATCCTTTAATTTCTGTATTTGGGTACTGGCACCTACCCACATATTTATTTTTCCGGTTTCATCCTTCACGGGAACGGCGCGGTTAATATGCCATTTAAAATCGCCATTTTTGTCAAGAATTCTAAATTCCATATCAAAATCGTTCCCAGTTTTCACTGCTCTCATCCAGTTTTCTTCAATTGTGGGCAACTCCTCTGGGTGCATTAATTTCCCCCAGCCTTCTTTTTTTATTTTTTTTAGATTCCATCCCGAAAAATCGGTCCAGACTTTGTTGAAAAAAAATACTTCCCCATCTGCAGTTGCATTGATTATCATGTCTGGCACCAAGTCGGTCATTTGGTGGTAACGGGCTTCACTTTCTCTTATTTCTTTATTCAATTCTGCCTCTGCCGTAACCACGTTGAGGATTATCGCCACCCCCACAATATTTCCTTGAACATCCCTTTGGGGCTGATACACAAAATTATGATAGGAGAGTTCCTTTTTTCCGTGCCGCACTAAGGTTACGGGCACTTCATGTGCGCGATAGGGTTTCCCGGTTTTATAGACATCACGTAAAAGGTCGCCAAATCCTTGTTCTTCCAGTTCTGGTACCGAATCTAGGTATGGTTTACCGATAATTCCCTTCCCTTTTCCCAGTTGATTTAACAGGGCATCGTTTGCCACCGTAAGTATAAAATCTTCACCCTCGAGGATAGCAATAAGGGAGGGGGAAGAGTTGATCATTTCTTTATACTTGTGCTCGCTTTCTTCTACTTTTTTACGGGCAATTACCTGGTCGGTTACTTCGTTGACGATCACCATGATCCCGGTAATAATGCTGTCTTGATCGTACATGAGTTGGCACATAAAATTATAA
>JBBQUI010000013.1:0-29196 GCA_038212575.1 Flavobacteriales bacterium | reverse complement strand
TGGTAGTACTTGATCGTGAAAAGGGCCGGGTCCTGACCGCCCAATATGTTAGCGTCGTTGTCCGTAAGGTCGAAAACACCAGCCGTGCTCCCATCGTCGCACTGGTATAGATCAACAGCAGGGTTGGCGATGGGCTGGGGTGCCAATATAAGATTAAACTGAGTAGTAGCGAAACAACTTGAAGCAGCATTGCTTTCCACACGAGCAAAAATGAATACAGAACCTGTAATTAAGTATGGCTGTGGCAACGGATTGTTCCCCGAAATAGCATCAGCTGGATTACTGTGGTATGTAACGGTATACTGTAAAGGGTTTTGCCCGTTTAGGATGATAGCGTCAAATGTGGTGTTTAAGTTAATAGACTCTTGCCCATTCCCTCCTAAATCACATACATAATGAGGACTCGCAGGAGCTGTCGCGGTAGCCGCAGTGTAAGTAATTTCAAAAGAATCGATAGCAAAACAAGTGCCTGTAGGCTCTTCAATTCTAACCCAAATAATTTCAGAAGAACCTACTATTGGATATGCATTTGCAGGAACAATAGGATTTGCGCCAGTAGAAGCTTCCAATTGGCTATTGTGATAGGTTATATTATATAAAGGATCCTGACCTCCTCGCACATCGTCATCATTCTGGGTCAAGTCAAAAATACCTGGATTTGTACCGTCATCACAAATTGAAAGATCCAATGGAGGGCTTGCAATAATTGGTTGGGGATGAAACACAATGTTGAAGAGCCTAACGTTCTCTCCTCCTCCCGCAAATTGTATCCGAGCTTTATAATTACCCGTTTGAGTAACATTAATTGTGGGGAAATTTCCGTTAAAAATTTGAACAAATCCACCCCCCATTAAATCATCATATTCCCAAATATAATTATTTGCCATGGGGTCGGTAGCGTCAAGCATTACAGTGTCTCCATCGCAAACATCTGTCTGTACTATTGAGCAATCAAAAGCATCGGGATCGCCAAATGTTAAATCAAATGTATCGGGAGTAGCAGAAAATCTATCCACAACAATTATAACTTCGTCCCCAGGAACCAAACTAATAAATTGAACCTGACCATCACCCACAGCCGTTTCACATAAATCTGTAGCGGTAAGGTTTAAACCTGTATTGTACTCGCCGGGAGCAGGAGCATCAAAACTTCCTCTATCTGCAACACCCAAATTATTACAATCCGCATTCACATATACTGCAAAATCATAATCAACATTCCCTGTTGGTTCAATTTGAAATGTAAAATTTGTGGCCTGTATAATAGCCAAACGGTACCAAGCGGTGCGTGTTCCCTGCAAGGCTTGGCAAGAGGTGTTTATTGTTATTGGTGAAGGATCTATCGCATTGTTGTTCAATCCATCTTGACTAGTACAAATAGGGATCAAAATATCACAAACCTGAGCTTGTGAGGAAGGGATCGAAATTATTATTAAGACAAATAAAAGTATTAGTTTTTTCATTGAGGGGATGTTAATTCTATTTGGGAGCGATTATTCATATTTTTGTGAATGTAATTCTTTTTACTTCAGTATTTTGAATAAAAAAATGAATTTCATACATGCCATTTTCTAAAAAAGAAAGATCCAATTTCATCATTTGGACCCCTTCATTTTTTTCTATTTCTTTTGTGAAAAGTACTTCATTATTTTTGGTGATGGTGTATTTTACGCTATTCGCTTCAACGAAATCCATATTCAATAGAGCACTGGCAGTAACTTCAGAAGGCTCCATCGAAATTAAATTATTATACTTTGACGCTTCATTTTTTTGCCCATAAGCAAATGAAACAAAAAGAATTGCAAACAACACAGATAGGTTTTTCATAAGAATTTAATATTTCGCGAAAATTAAGAAAATTTTATGAAAACGTATAGCTAATCAGTCTTAAAATAAAAACTTACAGTTTTCACTACCTAAATGCTATTGCTTATCTTTGCAGGCCTATATAAGTAGATAAGAATAAATGGATTTAGAAAAACAACTTAAAGAGATTGAAGCAATGGGGAATGACCACATAGGAAGTTCAACAGAAACACCCATGCGACCTGATGCTTTTGAGATGAGCGATATTGAAAAGATTTCAAACATCAAAAAAGATGTCCAAAATATTATGCACACTTTGGGTCTTGATCTTAGTGACGACAGCCTAAAAGGCACACCAACCCGTGTTGCAAAAATGTTTGTGCAGGAAATTTTTGGTGGACTTCACCCAGATAGAAGGCCAAAAGCTTCCACTTTTGAGAATAAATACAAATATCAGGAAATGTTGGTAGAGAAGAATATTACCCTCTACTCTACTTGCGAACACCACTTGCTTCCCATTGTTGGAAAAGCACACATTGCTTATATTTCTAACGGTTCTGTGGTTGGGCTTTCAAAAATGAACCGGATTGTTGACTATTACGCAAAACGGCCACAGGTGCAGGAACGTTTGACTATGCAAATCGTAAAAGAGTTACAACAGGTTCTGAACACTGAAGATGTTGCCTGCGTAATTGACGCAAAACACCTTTGTGTAAATTCCCGAGGAATTCGAGATATTGACAGCAGTACCGTTACAAGCGAATTTGGTGGCGCTTTTAAAAATACTGAAACACGCCGCGAGTTTTTAGATTATATAAAGTTGGATACTGAGTTTTAAAAGAAAATCCCAAATTACAAGCACCAAATAACAAATAAATTCCAAAATACAACTACCATCTCGATAGCTATAAGGACCAAATAAAACCCAAATTTCAAATAAATTCCAAACTTTGAACTTTGAATCTTAAATTTTAAACCTTGAATTCCAAACATTGAAACAACAAGACCTTTATATATACAACTCACTTTCAAAAAGTAAAGAAAAATTCACGCCAATTCACGAAGGCGCAGTAGGCATGTACGTTTGCGGCCCTACCGTTTACAGCAATGTGCATTTGGGCAATTGCCGAACCTTTCTTTCTTTTGATTTGGTTTTTCGCTATTTAAAACATTTGGGCTACAAAGTGCGCTATGTGCGGAACATTACTGACGCAGGCCATTTGGAAAACGACGGCGAAAGTGGTGACGATCCAATTCTTAAAAAAGCCCGAATCGAGCAATTGGAGCCGATGGAAATTGTCCAAAAATACACTGTAGATTTTCACACCACCATGGCAAAATTCAACGCTTTACCACCGAGTATTGAACCCACTGCTACGGGACATATTTACGAACAAATTCATATTGTTGAAAAAATAATTGAGGAAGGTTTTGCTTATGAAAAGAACGGCTCTGTCTATTTTGATGTTCTAAAATTCAACGAAACCAACAACTATGGAAAGCTGAGCGGAAGACAGCTGGAAGATATGATTGCGAACACCCGCGAACTTTCTGCACAGACCGATAAGAAAAACCCGCAGGATTTTGCGCTTTGGAAAAAAGCCGAACCTCAGCACATTATGCGCTGGCCATCGCCTTGGAGCGAAGGTTTTCCTGGCTGGCATTTGGAATGTACAGCAATGAGCACAAAATATTTGGGCAATAATTTTGATATTCACGGCGGCGGAATGGATCTGAAATTTCCTCATCACGAATGTGAAATTGCACAAGCAGAGGCCTGCAATCAAACGTCGCCTGTTAACTATTGGATGCACGCGAATATGCTGACTCTGAACGGTAAAAAAATGTCCAAATCTACCGGAAATTACATTCTTCCGAATGAGATGTTTTCTGGCAAGAACGATATTTTGAGCAAACCCTTCTCCCCAACGGTCACTAAATTTTTTATGTACCAAGCACATTACCGGAGTATGCTCGATTTTAGCAGTGAGGCTTTAGAAGCATCTGAAAAAGGATTCAACCGTTTGATGGATGCTTATAGAATGTTGAACGAAATAAGTACTTCAGAAAAAAGTAGCGTTGACATTGAAAGCTGGCGAAAAGCTTGCTATGATGCAATGAACGACGATTTCAATAGCCCTATTTTGATAGCGCAACTTTTTGAAGCAGTGAAATTTGTAAATTCATTAAAGGAAGAAAAAGAAACCATTTCAGCAAAAGATTTGGATTTGCTGAAGCAAACTATGGACGATTTTCTTTTTGATGTTTTGGGATTGGAAGATAGCGTTTCAGAAAATTCACAGGACGGCGAAAAACTTTCAGCCGCGGTGGAACTTCTTATTCAACTGAGAAACCAAGCCCGAGCGAACAAAGATTTCGCGATGAGCGATAAAATTCGCGACGAACTTTCTGCCAAAGGAATTCAATTGAAAGACGGAAAGGACGGCACTACTTTTTCGTTGAACTAAAACATCCCCCTGGCCCCCTTCGAAGGGGGAATGGTTTATGAAAAAAATTATTACATATCCGTTCATTTTATTAATTAAAGGGTATCAAAATTTGATTTCACCTTTGTTGCCTTCCAGTTGCCGTTATACGCCCACTTGTTCACATTATGCAGTGGAAGCATTACAAACACACGGTTTGTTAACAGGTGGCTGGCTTGCCGCAAAACGAATAGCCAGTTGCAACCCATGGGGCGGTTCGGGCTACGACCCTGTTCCATCAAAAAAGAAATAAAATGGCAAACAGTTATTGAGTTAATAGGTTAGTAAGATATTTATTAGGTGTATATAAATAACTCTATAACTCTGACGACCAAGATGTTTTAGAAACTGATACTTTTGCTATAAAGTTTAAGGTTTCGAGAAAAAATTTAAAATGAAGCATTTGACACTCAATACTTTTTCGCTTTTGCTATCTTTACGCCGCGCTATAAAATCTCCAATATGCACTATTTAAGTTTTACCTGGAACCCTTCCGAAGGAATTGACCTTGGTTTTTTTATGATCCGTTATTACAGTTTGATGTTCGTTGTCGCGTTCACGCTGGGCTGGATTCTTACCAAAAAGATTTATGAACGAGAAGGATTGGCGCAGGAAAAGCTGGACAGCCTTTTTATCTATATGGTTGTTGCTGTTTTAGTAGGCGCACGTTTGGGTCACGTTATTTTTTATCAGCCGGAACTTTTTGTACAAGATCCGCTTTCGGTTTTTCTGCCAATAAGCACCGTTCCCGAATTTGAATTTACAGGCTTTCAAGGTTTGGCAAGTCACGGAGCTGCAATAGCCATTTTGATTGCGATGTATTTTTACACTAAAAACGTAATTAAAAAACCATTCCTATGGATAATGGACCGCATAGTAATTGCGGTTGCTTGCGGTGGTGCTTTTGTGAGAATTGGGAATTTTATGAATTCTGAAATCATCGGAAAACCTTCCGGAGATTTTCCTCTGGGTGTGCGTTTTGTGCATGAAGGTATTAGTAAACAGGATGCCGTAAACGCAACCGGAATTAAAGAACCCAGCAAAGCTTATGATGCTATTGTTACCAATCCACAATTTTCAGAATTGCTGAACTCTGTTCCTTTCCGCCATCCTGCACAATTGTATGAGGCTGTTGGGTATGTGATTGTATTCTTGGTTTGCTGGTATCTTTATTGGAAAACCGAACGCAGAAAACAGATTGGTTACATTTTTGGGGTTTTTCTGATTCTCCTTTTTATGGTGCGTTTTCTGGTAGAATATGTAAAGGAAAGTCAAGGCGGTTTTGAGTCAGCGCTTGGATTGCTTTCCACGGGACAATGGCTTAGTATTCCTTTCGTAATAGCAGGAATCTTTATTATGTGGATGGCTTCAAAAAAAAGCCCCCTAACCCCCGAAGAGGGAATTGATACTCAATAATTTTATTTTTTGAAAATGAAAAAAATACTTATTTCCGCTGCAATTATAGCTTCACTTTTTTCCCTTTACAATTGTAAGGATTCTACAAATTCAGAAAGCAAAAGCCTCACAAAAGAAATAACGTTTACTAATGAAGGGGAGCTTTCTTTACTAAAAGCCGAAACCGATTCCATCATCGCGAAGCTTGACATTGAAATTGCCGACGATGAATATTCAACCCAAACTGGATTGATGTACCGTAATTCCATGGCCGAAAACCAAGCGATGCTTTTTGTTTTTGACGATTCAAAACAGCGTTCATTTTATATGAAGAATACAGAAATTCCTTTGGACATCATTTATATTAATCCTGAAAAGGAAATAGTGAGCATCCAAAAAAATGCCAAGCCTTTTGACGAAACTTCACTTCCATCAGAAACATTTTCACAATATGTTTTAGAAGTAAACGCAGGTCTTTCCGATAAATGGAAACTTGAAAAAGGTGATAAAGTTCAATTCACTAAAAATTAATCCCGGTTATAATTCTGAATGTTTCAGAATTAAATTTTCAAAAAAAACAAAAAGACCTTTCCAAATTGGAAAGGTCTTTTTTTATTTCTTCCGAAAAAAAAGAACCTACGCCTCTAACGCAACCTCTTCTTCTTCTTTTTTATCGATTAAATCCTCAACTTTTTTACGTTTCACGGTGTCATACATAATTGGCGTTGCAATAAACAATGACGAATAAGTACCTACAACGATACCAACAATAATCGCAAACAACAATCCGCGAATGGATTCCGCACCAAAGAAGAACATACACAACAACACGATAAGTGTGGTGAAGGAGGTGTTCAAGGTTCTTCCTAACGTGCTGCTTAAAGCTACATCAATAATACGATTCATTTTCCAACTTGGGTGTTCGCCAAAGTATTCACGAATACGGTCAAACACAATTACCGTATCGTTCAGCGAGTAACCAATTACGGTAAGAATCGCCGCAATAAACGCTTGGTCAATCTCCATACTGAAAGGCATAAACTTATAGGTCAGCGAGAAAACCCCAAGAACAATAAGCACGTCGTGGAATACAGCCGCAACCGCACCCAAACTAAACTGCCATCTTCTAAAGCGCAATAATATGTATAGGAAAACCACAACCAGAGAGCCAAATACCGCCCAGAAAGAGTCTTTCTTAATATCATCTGCAATGGTAGGACTCACTTTATAGTATTCCATTCTACCAATGGTTTTTCCATCTTGGTCGCCCACAAATTTTTCGTAGGTCATATCAGCAGGCATATCCTTTTTAACGGTTTCAAAAAGCATGTGCTCTATTTCTTCATCTACATCGGTTCCAGTTTCATCAACCTTGTATTTGGTTGTGATTTTCAACTGGTTGTCGCCACCGTATGTTTTTGCCTCGGCACTTCCAAAGGTTTTTATAAGATTGTCTTGAATTTCTTGTGAATTTACATCTTTTGCAAAACGAACCGTGTACGTACGTCCACCCACAAAGTCAACACCTTGGTTAAGACCAATCGTAAACAATGAACCAAGACTTATCAAAATCATTATTCCAGAAAATATATAAGCCATCTTACGCTTTCTCAAGAATTGAATACTTACATTTTTGAAAAGATCTTTAGTAATTGATGTGGAACATGGCAATGATTTCCCGTTTTTGGTATAGGTATCAATAAACAATCTTGTGATGAAAATTGCCGTAAACAGTGAAGTGGCAATACCTATTAATAAGGTAGTTGCAAAACCTTGGATTGGTCCAGTTCCGAATACCAAAAGAATCAAACCAGTTAAACCTGTGGTAATGTTTGCATCAAGAATGGATGATAAAGCATTGTTGAAACCGTCCTTAACAGCATCTTTTTGCGCCTTTCCTTTTGCAAGTTCTTCTTTAATCCTTTCAAAGATAAGTACGTTCGCATCCACAGACATACCAATAGTCAATACAATACCTGCAATACCCGGCAGGGTAAGCACCGCTCCAAGACCCGCTAATATTCCAAAGATGAAAAGAATGTTTACCAACAAAGCGATATTAGCAAAAACACCTGCTTTTCCGTAGTAACCAATCATCCATAACAAAACGATTGAAAGTGCAATCAAGAAAGACATTACTCCACTGCTTATTGCTTCGTGACCAAGTGTTGGCCCAACAACTTCTCCTTGAATAATCTCGGCAGAAGCAGGCAATTTACCCGCACGCAATACATTGGCCAAATCCTGGCCTTGTGGCACGGTAAAGTTTCCTGAAATCTGGCTACGACCACCAGCAATTGGACCCGAAGTAACACCAGGAGCAGAATAAACAATATTATCAAGCACAATAGCAATCTGACTTTGGTCTTGGTAAGCATTACCAGTCATTTGTTCCCAAACTTTGGCTCCTTGACCATTCATTTGCATAGAAACAACTACTCGGCTCAAATTATCAAACTCTTGTCTTGCATCTACAACCACACTTCCGCCCAGTGGAGGAAGACCGTCCTTTTCACTTTTTATGGCATACAATGCCGTGATTTCTTCGCCATTAAGTTGCGGACTGCTTTCTGGCAATCCCCACATAAATTTTACGAAACGCAATTCGTTCGGCAACAATGATTTTATCTGCGGATTGCGCAAATAACTATTAATATCTGAAGTATCTTTTAATTTGAAAGTAGCAATCACTGGACCTCCTTGGCTACCCAATGAAACCATTTTTGAAAGTATTGGGTTCGCCTTGTTATCATCAACAAGTGAATCTTTTAAATCTTGGCCACCTAATAGTTTGCTAACGTCATCATCTTCTGTTTTGGTAGAATCAGTAACAGTCTTTGTGGTATCTAAAGATTTTGTTGTTTCAGAAGCATTTTTCGCCATCGCAATTTCACCTGCTTTGGTATCAGCAGCTTGAAGGAAGCCTGCCATGTCTTCAAATTTATAAACATACCAAAACTCAAGTTGGGCCGTACTTTGAAGTAATTTTCTCACCCTGCTCACATCTTTCGCTCCTGGAAGTTCCACAAGAATTCTTGCAGATTTCCCCAAACGCTGGATGTTTGGCTGGGTTACACCAAATTTATCGATACGCTTTCTCAAAACCTCAAAAGCAGATGTAATTGACTCATCAATTTTCGTTTCAATAATTGGTTTTACTTGATCATTCGTCATTCTTTGATCAATAACATCCTCCAGATTTTTGTTGAAGAAAATATCTGAAGAAGCAAGTTCGTTTTCGCCCGGAAGTGCTTCGAATGCTTTAAAGAAAGATTCCAAGTAAGTATCTTGGCTACTTTTTTGAAGTTCCGTAGCTTTTTCCAACGCTTGGTTGAATGCGGGATCCTTGGTATTGTTCGCAAGACCTTTCAAGATATCCTTCACGGAAACTTCAAGAATCACGTTGATTCCGCCTTTAAGGTCAAGACCTTTGTTTAGCTCTTTTTCTTTAGCTGTTTTGTAGTCAATTCCTAAAAATACGGTATTGTTAGCTACAGAGTCCAAGTAGCGGGCTTCTGCGTTGTCTCTTTCGTGCGGCTGCTCTTCAGAAAATTTGCTGTTGGCAAACTCTTTGGCACTGTCTTCCACTTTGCTCGCGACAAACGTAAAAGAGAGCTGATAAATACTTACCAATCCAAAGAGGATGGCAAATATGGTAATTAGTCCTTTGTTTTGCATGTGTATATTTTTTTGGTCAGATTTTTTAAAAACGGGCAAATATATGATTTGCTGTTAGATCTGACAATTATCGTGGTTATTTAAAATTAATTTTTGTGGCTTCGGAATTTGAAAAAAAGAAGCCATTTTTGAGAAGAATTTTTTTTAAGACAAAGGCCCTGCCCTAACCTCTGGAATTTTATGTGAAGTACTATCTATGAGAAGTACGGTCTCGTGACAATTTTCACAGACTACTCTCTCAATGCAATGTTTTAAATTGAAATTAATTTCCGAAGTACCCAGAAAAACAATCGGATTCAAGTATTGGTCCTTTAAAGACTTAACTTCCACGGGCAGGCCGTGAAGCCCTAAACCTGAACCAAAATTCTTTTGGATTTTAATTACATCCAGTTTGTAGTTATTGGAATTACTGTTGAAAGGAATTTTGGAAGAGTTATCCTTTTTATTGAAAGCAGTATCGCCAAGTTGAAGTTTATTCTGCTTATAAAATAGATTCTTAATTACAGCTACATCAATTGTGCTATAATAAGTTACTTTCAACTTGCCATCAAGTAGATCCGAAATTTGAACATCGGCAACGCCAATGGCTTTTAGCTGATTCGTTATTTCTGAAATAGCTTGCTCCGCCTCATCAGTACTTATGGAATCGGCATTGAACTGAACAACAATTTCTTGATTGGGCACTGTGGATTGCTCCATGCTCATTCCAAAAAAAGCAAGGGCAACAATAAATCCAGTAATGTACCATCTCCAGTTCACGCGCCAAATATAAAAAAATAAAGACTGTATATCTAAAGTCTTTGAATAATATACATTTATCAATTAAAATTATTTTTGAAATATTAAATCTCCCACTAAACAAAAATATTTTCAAAATTTGTCAACTTTTTGATGTTGATAAATTTTTAATATGCTGATAATTAAACTATTAACAACCACTTCTTGACAACTTTAAATTTTAAATATTAAATAGAGGTTACTAATTCGTTATATTTACCTACTTTAATTTAGAATTCCAAACAACCAAAATCTTTTCAAATTATGCAAGTAAAAACAGTCATCCCTGCCCCAAGAACTTATACACAAGATGAAGCTTTTAACGCTTCTGTTGAATACTTTAAAGGCGATGACCTTGCCGCCCGTGTTTGGGTGAATAAGTATGCCTTGAAAGATTCCGAAGGCAATATTTATGAAAAAACGCCGGACGATATGCACCGCCGCATTGCAAAAGAAATTGCACGTGTTGAGCAGCGCTATCAAAATCCGATGACCGAAAACGAAGTTTTTGACGCAATAAAAAATTTCAAATACATCGTGCCACAGGGTAGCCCAATGGCGGGTATCGGTAATCCATATCAGATTGCTTCGCTTTCCAACTGTTTCGTAATTGGAAACGATGGTGATTCTGACTCTTACGGCGGAATTATGAAAATAGACCAAGAACAGGTTCAATTGATGAAGCGTCGCGGCGGAGTAGGCCACGACCTATCGCACATTCGACCAAAAGGTTCACCGGTGAAAAATTCGGCTTTAACTTCAACTGGAATTGTTCCATTCATGGAGCGTTACTCAAACTCAACCCGTGAAGTAGCGCAGGATGGGCGTCGTGGCGCATTGATGCTTTCGGTCTCAATAAACCACCCAGATTCCGAAGATTTTATAGATGCGAAAATGGAACAGGGAAAAGTTACTGGCGCCAACGTGTCCGTACGGATGGACGATGCTTTTATGCAAGCCGTTAAAGATGGTAAAAAATACACTCAGAAATACCCAATCTTTAGCGAAAACCCAAAGAATACAAAAGAAATTGAAGCTGGAAAACTTTGGAAAAAAATAGTACACAACGCTTGGAAATCTGCCGAGCCGGGTATTCTTTTCTGGGATACTATCATTAAAGAGAGTGTGCCGGATTGTTACGCAGATTTGGGATACAAAACCGTTTCTACAAATCCGTGTGGTGAAATTCCGCTTTGCCCTTACGATTCCTGCCGTTTGTTAGCAATCAACTTGTTCTCTTATGTTGAAGAACCTTTCACCAAAAAGGCTGCTTTCAATTTTGAACTTTTCAAAAAGCACATCGGCATTGCCCAAAAAATTATGGACGATATCATCGATTTAGAGCTTGAAAAAGTAGATGCAATAATCGCCAAAATTGATGCCGACCCGCAAGGAGATGAAATAAAAGCTGTTGAAAAAAATCTTTGGCTGAACATTCAAAGGAAAGCCGAAGAAGGCAGAAGAACAGGAATTGGAATAACCGCGGAAGGCGATATGCTTGCCGCTTTGGGAATAAAATATGGCAGTAAAGAAGGCAATGATTTTTCAGTTGAAATTCATAAAAAAATGGCAATTGAAACTTACCGCGCTTCCGTTTATGCAGCAAAGGAAAGAGGCGCTTTTAAAATTTTTGTTTCTGAAAGAGAAAAAAATAATCCTTTTATTCTTCGACTAAAAGAAGCCGATGAAAAATTGTATTACGATATGTTGGAATACGGCCGAAGAAATATTGCGTTATTAACCATTGCGCCAACAGGAACAACCAGTTTGATGACTCAGACTAGTTCAGGAATAGAGCCGGTATTTCTTCCAGTTTATAAACGAAGAAGAAAAGTAAACCCAAACGACAAAAATGCACGTGTGGATTTTGTAGATGAATTGGGCGACAGTTGGGAGGAATATGTAGTTTTCCACCACCGTTTTAAACAATGGATGGAAGTGAACGGCATTGACACTAATAAAAATTATAGCAATGAAGAATTGAACAAAATTGTAAAGAAATCGCCGTATTACAAAGCCACTTCCAATGATGTTGATTGGATGAGCAAAGTGAGAATGCAGGGCGCAGTACAGAAATGGGTGGACCATTCCATTTCGGTAACTATCAATTTGCCAAACGATGCTACGGAAGAATTGGTTGGCAAATTGTATTTGGAAGCGTGGCAAGCAGGCTGTAAAGGTGTTACCGTTTACCGTGATGGTTCTCGTTCTGGGGTTTTGATTTCGAATGACGAAAAGAAAGAGGAAGAAAACGAAACCCTTACCGCTTTCCCAACTAAACGTCCGGAAGTTTTGGAGGCAGATGTAGTCCGTTTCCAAAACAGCAAAGACAAATGGATTGCTTTTATCGGTTTGATTGATGAAAAACCGTATGAAATCTTTACTGGTTTTGCAGATGACGAAGATGGAATTTTAATTCCACGTTGGGTAAATGAAGGCGTTATCATCAAAAACCGAAATGAGGACGGAACATCGCGTTACGATTTTCAGTACAAAAACAAAAGAGGCTACAAAACCACTATTGAAGGGCTTTCGCATAAATTTAATCCAGAATTCTGGAATTATGCAAAATTGATTTCCAGTACCCTTCGCCACGGAATGCCCATTGAAAAAGCGGTGGAATTAATCAACAGTCTTCAACTTGACAACGAAAATATAAACACTTGGAAAAACGGAGTCGCCCGTGCCTTAAAACGGTATGTTGCTGATGGAACCGAAGCCAGAAAACAGAAATGCGAAAACTGCAATAGTACTTCGCTTATCTATCAGGAAGGTTGTTTGACCTGCAAGGATTGTGGTTCTTCGAAGTGCGGGTAGAAAAGAGCCTAGACCGCTGCGCTGAAAGAACCAAGAATCAAGACTAAAGAATTCTAACTAATACAAAAACCTCACAGATTTTAAAACTGTGAGGTTTTATTATTAAATTGAGAGAATGAAAAAACAGATATTCTCACTTGCGCTTTGGATGTTTTTTGGATTTGTCGCGGTAAATGCAGCTGATTCTATTTTAAGATTTATAATTAAAGCATATTTATATTTTGGACTTTGGTTTGAATTTTCTATAGATTTCTTAAGCTATTCAATACCTATTTTAGGTTTTATTATTTATTCATTAACTGGTATTTTAGTAATAAAATATATCAATCATAGAACTATTAATTTCGAATTAAGTGAAATTGAGTTTCCAAAGGCAAGTTATTTCGTAACTGCACTTATTGCAATATTGTTGAATCCAATAACAAATAAATTAACTGGTTTATTCGCGGAGAATATGGTTACAATGAATTTAGACTATGAGTCTTCTGAATTTCTTAAACTTTATGGCACAACTGAAGCTTCTTTGGGAGTATGTGGATGGCTGACAATTATATTTTTATCAATTTACTTATACAGAATTTACAAGAAAAATGAAATAGAAACAGAGCAATAAAAAAGCCGGCACTTGCCAGCTTTTTCAATTCTATAAATATTTTACTTAAACTACAATTCAAGCAAATCGTTAACTGCGCGAACGCCTTCAGCGCTTTCTTTCATATTTGCTTTTTCGGCATCGGTCAATTCAAGTTCCACGATTTTTTCAATACCATTTCGGCCCAAAATAACTGGGGCGCCAATGCAGATATCTTTCATTCCATATTCGCCATCAAGCATCACGGAGCAAGGAAACATTTTCTTTTGGTCGCAAGCAATTGCCTGCACCAAAGCAGATACTGCTGCTCCCGGCGCGTACCAAGCTGAAGTTCCCAACAATTTTGTAAGCGTTGCTCCACCAACTTTGGTGTCTTCCATTACTTGGTTCAATCTTTCTTCGGAGATAAAAGCAGTTACGGGAACGCTGTTTCGGGTTGCCAAACGTGTCAAAGGCACCATTCCAGTATCGCTGTGACCGCCAATTACCATTCCGTCTACATCGCTTATCGGAGCGTCCAAAGCTTCGGCCAAACGGTATTTAAAACGTGCGCTGTCTAAAGCACCACCCATTCCGATGATTTTATTTTTATCCAAACCTGATGTTTTATGAACCAAATAGGCCATCGTGTCCATCGGGTTGCTCACTACGATTATAATAGTTTTAGGTGAGTTTTTTACAAGATTTGAAGAAACATCTTTTACAATTCCGGCGTTTATACCAATCAATTCTTCACGCGTCAGTCCCGGTTTACGTGGAATTCCGCTGGTGATTACGCAAATATCACTACCTGCAGTTTTGGAATAATCGTTTGTTACGCCCGTGATTTTGGTATCAAAACCGTTTAATGAAGCGGTCTGCATCAGGTCCATCGCCTTTCCTTCGGCAAAACCTTCTTTGATGTCCAACAAAACTACTTCGCTTGCAAAATTCTTGATGGCAATGTACTCCGCACAACTTGCGCCCACAGCACCTGCTCCTACAACTGTTACTTTCATTTATTTATTTTTTATTGATTATTACTATTATTTATTGAGTACCAAACCTATGTTTAGGTTCAAATTTAGTAAGATTGAAATGTCTCACAAAAGTACCAATATCTACTTAAAATAATGATAATAAAGGGTTAAAAACTAAAAAGCCCATCACTGATTATTTCAGAAATGGGCTTTTTGAAATTATTTATATTTAATTACGCATCAATATTCGCATAAACCGCGTTTTTCTCAATAAATTCACGCCTCGGCGGAACTTCATCGCCCATAAGCATAGAGAAAATTCTATCTGCTTCTATGCCATTATCTATCACAACTTGACGAAGGATTCTAAATTCAGGATTCATAGTGGTATCCCACAGCTGTTCCGCATTCATTTCACCCAAACCTTTGTAGCGTTGAATTGCAGCGCTTCCACCCATTTGCAAGTTTAAGGCATCTCGTTCTTTATCACTCCAAGCGTATTCTTTTTTGGCTCCTTTTTTTACCAAATATAGTGGTGGGGTGGCGATGTAAACACAACCAGCCTCAACCAATTCCTTCATATAGCGGAAGAAAAAAGTTAAAATCAAAGTTGAAATGTGGCTACCATCCACATCCGCATCACACATAATCACAACTTTGTGGTAGCGTAATTTTTCGAGGTTCAAGGCTTTGCTATCCTCTTCGGTTCCTATGGTTACACCAAGAGCTGTATAAATATTTCGAATTTCTTCATTTTCAAAAACCTTGTGGTGCATTGCTTTTTCCACATTGAGAATTTTCCCTCGAAGCGGAAGAATGGCCTGAAAATTACGATCACGACCTTGTTTTGCCGTTCCACCTGCGGAATCTCCCTCTACGAGGAATACTTCACATTTTACAGGATCCTGTTCAGAACAGTCGGAAAGTTTTCCGGGCAAACCACCACCGCTCATCACGGTTTTGCGCTGTACCATTTCACGAGCTTTTCGCGCGGCGTGCCTTGCCTGTGCCGCAAGGATTACTTTTTGAACAATGGTCCGGGCATCGTTGGGGTGTTCTTCCAAATAATTTTCAAGCATTTCGGAAACTGCTTGGCTAACCGCAGCAGTAACTTCGCGGTTACCGAGCTTTGTCTTTGTTTGCCCTTCAAATTGTGGCTCTTGCACTTTAACCGAAATGATAGCAGTCAATCCTTCACGGAAGTCATCACCAGAAATTTCAAATTTCAACTTATCGAGCATCCCGGAAGCATCGGCATATTTTTTTAAAGTACGCGTCAAACCTGCGCGGAAACCGGCAAGATGTGTTCCCCCTTCGTGGGTATTTATATTGTTTACGTATGAATGTAGATTTTCATTAAAAGAAGTGTTGTAAACCATGGCAACCTCAACGGGAATATCATTCTTTTCGCCTTCCATTGAAATCACATCGGCGATAATTGGCTCACGGTTTACATCCAAAAAGCGGATGAATTCCTTTAAACCTTCATCACTGTGGAATTTTTCGGTTGCAAATTCACCATTTTCATCTTTTTCCCTTTTATCGGTAAAATAAATAGTGATTCCCTTATTCAAAAAGGAGAGCTCACGCATTCTACTTGCAAGTGTGTCATAGTTGTATTCCAACGTTTGTTGAAATATTTCGCTGTCGGGCTTAAAAGTGACTATAGTCCCACGAAAGTCGGTTTCGCCAATCGGCTTCACGGGATACATAGCCTTTCCGCGTTCGTATTCTTGTTGCCAAATTTTGCCATCGCGATGCACGGTAGCAGTTAAGTGCTCGGAAAGTGCGTTCACTACGGAAACCCCAACCCCGTGCAAACCTCCGGAAACTTTATAGGAATCTTTATCAAATTTTCCCCCGGCACCTATTTTGGTCATTACCACCTGCAGTGCGGAAACGCCTTCTTTTTTGTGCATGTCCACAGGGATTCCACGGCCGTTATCTTTTACGGTAACGGAGTTGTCCTCGTTTATCCATACTTCAATTGTGTCGCAAAAGCCGCCCATTGCTTCATCAATAGAGTTGTCCACCACTTCGTACACCAAGTGGTGTAGCCCGCGCACGCCAATATCGCCAATGTACATGGAGGGACGCATACGCACGTGTTCCATACCTTCCAATGCTTGAATCTGGTCGGCACCGTAGCTGCCTTTTTTCTGTTCTTCGCTCATATAATAAATTGAATGATTTTCAGTTATTTTCGTAATGAACAAATATAACCAAATCCCCAATAAAATTAAGGGTTTACGTATTTTATAAGCCGTAAGTTATTAACAAATTTCTGTGTAAAAAAGCACTTTTTGAAGCAGTTTGAAATAGATTGGGATTTTGGCGTAATAGCTGGGTAATATTTTCGACCAATTTAACGTTTTATAATATAATTTCTATTGAAATTTTAAGCTTGGTTTAAACTTTTCACCTAAATATTTGTCCTATTTTAGGATTGGTATTACGCCTATTTAAAACCCTCTATTTATGAAAAAAATACTCTTAATAGTTTTTATTGCTTTTTCGCCCTTCGCTTTTCAAACCCTACAAGCTCAGAATTTTCCAGAAATGGATTCCTCTCCAATGGATCTTGCAATGGCGCGACCTGACAAAAAAAGTCCGCCTTTGGCCAGAGTTATTTATAGTCGACCACAAAAAAAGGGACGCGATATTTTTGGAGGTATAGTGCCCTACGGCGAAGTGTGGCGCACTGGCGCAAACGAAGCTACCGAACTGGATATTTATACTCCTTTAAAATTTGGAAATACACTTTTGAAACCTGGAACCTATACACTTTACACAATTCCTGACGAAGAAAATTGGACAATCATAATTAACAGTGACACCAATGTTTGGGGGGCTTTCAGTTATAAAAAAGAAAAAGACGTAGCCAGAATTACCGTTCCCTGTGAGCAAGCCGCCGCACCAATTGAATCATTATCAATGATTTTTAAAACAGACAGCAAGGGAACAATCTTGATGATTGGCTGGGACGATCATTACGTGGAAATTCCTTTCAAAAAAGTCTGAGGACTTTTTTGAAAGGAATTTCAATTTCCAAATCACAAGCATCAAATTCCAAAGAATTTCCAAACTCCAAATTCACAAAAACAGAAGATTGGAATTTGGGATTTGTTTTATTTTGGATTTAATTTTTAAGGTATATTCAAATATTTATGGGTTTGCAACGAAACTTTCCATTGTGGGTTTTGCATTACATAATCCACAATTAGTGGGCTCATTTTTTCGCGTTTGCTCCATTCAGGCTGTAAATAGAGGATACAATTTTTATTTACTTTCGCGGCCTGTTCTTCGGCAAAACGGAAATCGTCTTTATTGAAAACAATCACCTTTAATTCATTCGCTGCTTTATAAACTTCCTCGGTAGGGAGCTTCATTTTTTTGGGCGAAAGGCAAATCCAATCCCAAGTTCCGGTTAGTTTGTATGCTCCGGAAGTTTCAATGTGGGTTTGCATTCCTCTTTCTTTCAACATTTCGGTTAAAGGGTTCATATCCCAAGTAAGTGGCTCTCCGCCTGTAATTACAATGGTTTTTGAATGTTTTGCAGCATTTTCAACAATTTTTTCAATTGCTGTTGGCGGATGCAATTCGGCATTCCAACTTTCTTTTACATCGCACCAATGGCAACCAACGTCACAGCCGCCAACTCTTATAAAATATGCAGCAGTTCCTTTATGAAATCCTTCCCCTTGAATGGTGTAGAATTCTTCCATTAATGGGAGCATTTCTCCTTTGTCAACTAAAATCTGTACTTCCTTTTTCATTGGTGCAAAAATACTTTAATTGGAAAAGAAAATTCCAAATTTCAAGCACCAAATTCCAAATAAATTCCAAAGGACAAAAACCAAAATCCAAATTTACGAAGTATTTAATTTGAGTGATGACGTTGAGGTTTGAATCTTGAATTTAGAATTTTATTTGGGATTTGGGATTTGGGATTTGAAATTTATATTTCGTTACATTTGAACAAAAATTAGAAAGATGGCAGACAAGCAAGTTTTTTTTGATTACATAAACAGCGGATACACAACCAAAGGCGATTTTATAAACCTTGGCGCTGCAATGCTTGATGGCGAAACAGTGAAAGATGCTTACGTTAAAATCCCTCTAAAAACATTAAACCGCCACGGACTTATTGCTGGAGCAACAGGAACGGGGAAAACAAAAACGCTACAGATAATTGCTGAAAACCTTTCCGAAAAAGGGATTCCGGTATTGTTGATGGACATAAAAGGTGACCTCAGCGGTATTGCCGAACCCGGAGCCAATAATGACAAAATTGAAGAACGCCACGCAGCCATTGGTTTTCCGTATGAAGCAAAAAAGTTTCCTACCGAAATACTTTCACTTTCAGACCAAGAAGGCGTTCGTCTTCGTGCTACAGTCAGTGAATTTGGACCGGTTTTACTCTCCAGAATTTTAGATCTGAGCGATGTGCAAGCGGGCATTGTTTCTGTAATCTTCAAGTATTGCGACGACAATAAAATGCCACTGCTGGATTTAAAGGATTTCAAAAAAATATTGCAATACGCCACCAATGAAGGAAAAGATGAATTTGCCGATGAATACGGCCGAATTTCTTCTTCTTCAACAGGCGCCATTCTTCGGAAAGTTGTGGAATTGGAACAACAGGGCGCCGATCTTTTTTTTGGCGAAAAATCTTTCGATACAGACGATTTGCTTCGTATTGACGAAAACGGAATGGGTTATATAAACATCATCCGTTTGACCGATATTCAGGACCGCCCGAAACTTTTTTCAACATTTATGCTGAGCCTTTTGGCTGAAATTTATGCAACCTTCCCCGAACAGGGCGATAGCGGCAGACCAGAATTAGTGATATTTATTGATGAAGCACATTTAATTTTCAACGAAGCCAGCAGCGCATTGCTAAATCAAATAGAGAGTATTGTAAAATTGATACGTTCAAAAGGGGTTGGATTATATTTTGTAACCCAAGATCCAACGGATGTTCCGGATGCAGTTTTGAGCCAATTGGGTTTGAAAATTCAGCACGCCCTTCGCGCATTTACTGCGAAAGATAGAAAAGCCATAAAACTGACTGCGGAAAATTACCCGCTTTCCGACTATTATAAAACCGACGAAATTTTGACGTCCTTGGGAATTGGAGAAGCTTTGGTGAGTGCTTTGAACGAGAAAGGAATTCCTACGCCATTAGCCCGAACAATGTTACGCGCACCAATGAGTAGAATGGATATTTTGACGGATGGAGAATTGAAGGATTTATTAAAAACTTCAAAGCTCATCCCGAAATACAACGAGGTTACGGACCGCGAAAGCGCTTACGAGATGTTGAACGAAAAAATTGAAATCGCCAACAGAGAAGAAGCAAAGGAAAAAGCTCAAAAAGAAAAAGAAGCTGCAAGAAAAACTACTTCAGGCCGCAGCTCATCAAGCCGCAGAAGTACTTCAAATCCTTGGATTAAAACACTGTCCAGCCCGACCGTAATTCGTAGCGTTTTGGGGATTTTGGGGAAAATGATGCGTTGATTAAGTAGACAGCAGCAGTTTTCAGTAGCAGTTTTTTTTTAAAATAACTTAATAACATAATAATTAAATAACTAAAAAACATAAATGAAAAAGACACTTTTAATAATTGGAATAGTTTCACTCGCTTTTGTTCAATGCGGAAAGGACAGCGATCCTTTTTTGATTAAAAATAGTTCAATAGGAAACCTTAACAATGAAATAAAAATCAAGCAAATCGATTCCATTTTTGCGGAAGATTCTATTGTAAAAATAAATTCATCACCCAACGCTTTGGAAACTCAGGGCGAGGTTGAAATTTATGAAAAGGGTGGCAAGAAACTGCTTCTGCTTTCGCCCGATGATGAAACTGATCCAAATTCAACAATAAAAAACATACAAGTTTTTGATTCCAGATATAAAACCGAAAAAGGCTTAACCACAGCAAGCACTTGGAAAGATGTTAAGGCCAATTACACCATAGACAATATTCAAACTACCATCAATGCTGTTGTAATTTTTTTAAAAGAAACCGATGTCTATTTAACTATCGACAAAAAAAGTCTACCCGAAGAGCTTCGCTACAACATGGATTTGAAAGTGGAGGCAAGCCAAATACCAGATAATGCGCCCATCAAATATTTTATGATAGGCTGGGAACCTTCGGCTAAATAATTTTTTGCCTGCAAAGATTTTGTTAACATTCATTATAATATGAATGCTTTCCTTTAATTTTAGTCCAATTAACCATTTAAAAAATTGAATTATGATTAAGATTTTAGGTTTCATTTTAACCATTGCTGGAGGAATTGGCCTCGTAATGGGCATTCTTAGTGTTTTTGGAAGTTTGGATGTTGGGATGAGTCCTTGGGCTCTTATAATTCTTGGCATTGTATTCTTTTTCGCTGGCATTGGCCTTCTAAAACATCGAAAAGATACCGATCAAACATAATTGATAATTACAAAACCCTTTGCACTCCAAAGGGTTTTTGTGTTTAAAACTAATTTATATGCCAAATCCAAGAATCAAAAACGAAGAACAGTAAGAAGCGTTGCGAGAGAAAGGATACAGCCAAGAAAAATATGCTCGCATTGCAAACACCACAAATGCCGGTAAAAAAGGTGGCAAAGCCAAACCTTATGAAGAATGGACCCGAGATGAACTTTACACACAATCAAAAAATGTGGGCATAGATGGCCGTTCAAAAATGAAGAAGAAAGAACTTATTCACGCTTTAAGAAACAATTAATGAGCAACCAATTGAGGCCGTTCCATCTAGCAATTCCCGTAAACAATCTTGAAAAAAATCGTGTTTTTTACAGGGATGTACTCGAACTTTCCGAAGGGAGAAGCAGCGACCATTGGGTAGATTTTGATTTTTTTGGGCATCAGCTTGTTATTCACTTAAAAGAGAAAAATTCAGAAGAAAAAGAAGCTATAAATCCTGTGGATGGCAAAGATGTGCCAATTCCACATTTTGGGGTAGTGCTAGATATGAAAACCTTTAAGGATTTTTCTGAAAAACTGATTAAAAAAAATATTACCTTCATCATTGCCCCATATATCCGTTTTGAAGGACAGGTGGGCGAGCAGGCCACAATGTTTTTTAAGGACCCAGCTGGAAACGCATTGGAATTTAAAGCATTTAATGACCTAACTCAATTATTCGCCAAATGACCAAAGAAATACCCTCTCAAATAATCCGACAAATATTTGTCATTTTGCTTATTTTATTAATGGGCAGTCTTATTTTTAGGGAATTGCTTCCTTATCTCACGGGGGTTTTGGGTGCGATTACCATTTATGTTCTAATGCGTAAATGGATGGCAAAATTGGTCAAAAAGAAAAAATGGAATCCTTCCCTCGCTGCAACTTTACTGATGTTTCTCTCTTTTGTAGGGATTTTAATTCCCGTTGCGGGAATTGTTTTGATGCTTTCCAACAAAATTGGAAAGGCCGTAGAAAATTCTGAAGAGCTTACCCATGCGGTTAAGGATCAACTTGGAAGAATTGAAGATAAATTGGGTTACGACCTAAGTTCCCAAATTGATGCCTCTGCAATAAGTGGATGGATTTCCTCCAATCTTCAAGGTCTAGTTGGAGGAACTTTTAACGCCTTTATCGCAATTGGGTTAATGTATTTTATGCTCTATTACATGTTAATAAACCGCAACGATTTGAAAGAATCTTTAAAGGAATATATTCCCATGACTCGAGAAAACCTTAATGAAGTTGGCAATGAAGTAGAGGCCATGGTGCGTTCCAATGCGTTGGGAATTCCCTTGGTTGCAATAGCGCAGGGAATTATTGCGCTTATTGGTTTCCTTATTTTTGGTATTGAAGACCCCTTTTTCTGGTTTGTAATTGTAACCATTGGAAGCATGATTCCCTTTGTGGGAACTTTAATCGGAATTCTACCTGTTTTTATACTTACGCTTTCCACCGGCAACAATTTTCAAGCCTGGGGCATACTTATTTATGGGTTTGTGGTGGTTGGTTCCACAGATAATATTATAAGACTCTATGTGCTGAAAAAACTGGATAACGTCCACCCCTTGATTACCCTTATCGGGGTGATTGTGGGTGTTCCTTTATTTGGTTTTATCGGGTTGATTTTTGGCCCGCTTCTTATCAGTCTTTTTTTGGTAATTGTACGTATTTACAGGAAAAAATACGGAAAAAACGAAACTGCCAACCAAGAGGAACAATTGTAAAAAAATTTTATCCAAATGTTTTCAAAATTTGAAAAGACAGCTTATCCGCCCAATGAAAAACCAATGATGGTGTGGGATGGCGAATGTGGCTTTTGCAACTATTGGATAACGCGCTGGAAATCAAAAACCGAAGACCGAATTGATTATCAAACCTTTCAGCAGGTTGCAGAAAATTATAAAGACATCCCTTTAAAAGAATTCAAAAAAGCATCACGGCTCATTGAAACTGATGGTTCCGTTTTCAGCGGGCCCGATTCTGCATATAGAAGTTTTACATATTTCGAGAAAGAAGACTCTCGTTGGCATCTTTGGTATTCAAAGTATAAATGGTTTACTTATTTGAGCGATCACACCTATAACTATATTGCGAAACATCGTGGATTTTTTTTCTTCCTTACAAAAATTTTCTTTGGAAAAGATCCAGAATCAATAAAGCCGTATTGGTTCTTGGAGCTTCTTTTTATCTTTTCGTCTTTTTATTTACTTTTGAAGTATTTATAACATAATTTTAAAAGTATTTGCACTTCCATTCATTACTTTTAAAATAAAAAACAAGAATTATGCTTTTCGGAAAAGATAAAAATAAGAAGCCTTCAAACATTGCGATGATGGACTCCAAAATCAACGAAGATTACGTTGAGGAAAAAGTGACTAAAATTAAGGACGAAGATGTTGAAATAGTTATGGACAATGAAGCAGCTATTTCAAAAAAATTAAGCAATGCCAGCCCTTTGCGCAAATATACCGAACTTGGAAAAATCATGTTCTCCATGTTAAAAGACGTAAAAAAAGGAAATTATCCCAACGTCCCGTGGTTTACAGTTGCTTCTATTGTGGTTACGCTATTATACATTTTAAACCCCTTTGATTTAGTTCCAGATTTCATTCCAGGCATTGGTTATATTGATGATTTGGCGGTACTATCCATCAGTATGGGTTGGATAGAAACGGATCTTCACAAATATTTGGATTGGCGGTTGGCAAAAACCGATAAAGCTTAAGCTTTTCGCTGCTCTCTCGCCAAAAGTGTGTTTTTCAAAAGCATCGCTATGGTCATCGGACCCACACCACCGGGAACGGGCGTTATAAATGAAGCTTTTTTGCTCACGTTTTCAAAATCCACATCACCTGTAATTACATATCCTTTTGGATGGCTGGCGTCTTCAACCCTGGTAATTCCAACATCAATAATCACCACATCATCCTTTACCATTTCGGCTTTCAAAAAGTTTGGAACTCCCAACGCCGAAATAATAATATCTGCCTGAGTAGTTATTTGTGCAATGTTTTTTGTGTTGCTGTGCGTTAAGGTCACCGTACTGTTTCCGGGCCAACCTTTGCGGCTCATCAAAATACTCATGGGGCGGCCCACAATGTGGCTTCTTCCGATAACTACGGTATGTTTTCCTTTGGTATCAACTTTATATCGCTGCAATAATTCAAGAATTCCGAAAGGTGTTGCGGGAATGAACGTGCTCATATCCAACGCCATTTTTCCGAAGTTTTCTGGATGAAAACCATCAACATCTTTTGAAGGATCTACGGTAAGCAAAACTTTTTGTGTATCAATTTGTGGAGGTAATGGAAGCTGAACTATGAAACCATCAATATTATCATCTTCGTTTAATTCTTTAATTTTCTTCAGTAATTCCAGTTCGCTGGTAGTTTCTGGCATTTTCACCAATGTTGACTCAAAACCAACACGTTTGCAAGCTCTTACCTTGCTTCCCACATAAGTAAGACTAGCTCCATCATTTCCCACAATTATAGCGGCAAGATGCGGAACTTTTTCGCCATTGGCTTTCATCTTTTCGACTTCGGCTGCGATTTCGTTTTTGATGTCGTTGCTTACTTTTTTTCCATCTAAAATTGTCATATTTTAAGTATAAGTGGTCAGTGGTCAGTGGTCAGTGGTCAGTGGTCAGTGGTCAGTGGTCAGTGGTCAGTGGTCAGTGGTCAGTGGTCAGTGGTCAGTGGTCAGTGGTCAGTTAAAATTATTTATTCTTGTTTAACACCAAATTTTTCCGGATGTAAAATCATATAATTTATAAGTTTCCCTATTTCTTCAGTGTCGATTATTAGCTTTTCGTAAACATCGTCCGTTATGTATTTACATTTCCAAGCATACTCCAGCCAAACTTGTGTTTCCGAATTCTCCGCATCACTATCTGTAAGTTTACTCTTATAGTGTTTTGGATAACTTCGTTTTCTGTAAGTTTCGGAAATATTTGCTGAAACGCTTCTTGATGAACGCCTTACTTGGTCTGTTAACGAATAAGTTTCTTCCTTTGGAAAAGATTTCGATATATCAAAAATGCTCATCGCAGTATCAACTGATTTTTTATAAGCCAATAAATCTTGAAACTTCATTTCGCATTTAGTTTTTGCTGAACACTGAATACTGTGCACTGAACACTTATTTTAACGCATTTTCCCCATTGCCTGCATCATCTGTCTGCCGCCGCCGCCTTGCATCATCTTCATCATTTTGCTCATTTGGTCGAACTGTTTCAAAAGTTGGTTTACTTGCTGAACGCTTGTTCCGCTACCCGAAGCAATTCGTTTTTTTCGGCTTCCGTTTATAATTGCTGGTTCGGTTCTTTCTTTTGGAGTCATTGAATGTATTATTGCCTCAATTCCTTTAAAAGCATCGTCGTCAATATCAACATCTTTCAACGCTTTTCCGGCACCGGGAATCATTCCCACTAAATCTTTCATACTTCCCATTTTCTTAACCTGTTGTATTTGGTTAAGGAAATCATCAAAACCGAATTGGTTTTTTGCTATTTTCTTCTGAATTTTTCTCGCTTCCTCTTCGTCAAATTGTTCCTGCGCTCTTTCAACAAGAGAAACAACATCACCCATCCCCAATATACGATCGGCCATACGGGCAGGATGGAACACATCAATGGCGTCCATCTTTTCACCGGTTCCGATGAATTTAATGGGTTTATCAACCACGCTTTTAATAGAAATTGCAGCACCACCGCGGGTATCACCGTCTAATTTGGTAAGAACGACACCGTCAAAATTCAACTTTTCGTTGAAAGCTTTTGCGGTATTCACAGCATCCTGCCCGGTCATTGCATCAACCACGAAAAGAGTTTCCTGTGGGTTGATAGCTTTATGAACGTTTGCAATTTCAGCCATCATCGCTTCATCTATTGCAAGACGACCAGCGGTATCGACAATCACGACATTGAAACCATTTTGCTTGGCGTGTGCAATTGCATTTTGGGCTATTTGAACTGGGTTTTTATTTTCGGGTTCGCTGTAAACCTCAACTCCTATTTGGTCACCAACTACATGCAATTGTTTTATTGCCGCGGGACGGTAAATATCACAGGCAACCAAAAGTGGTTTCTTGGATTTTTTTGTTTTTAAGTAATTGGCAAGTTTTCCGGAGAAAGTAGTTTTACCACTACCCTGAAGACCAGACATTAAAATAACCGTTGGCGTACCGCTTAAATTGATGCCAGCAGTTTCGCCACCCATCAATTCTGTAAGTTCATCCTTTACCAATTTCACCATCAATTGCCCTGGTTGTAACGTAGTAAGTACGTTTTGGCCCAGTGCCTTTTCCTTTACGGTATTGGTAAATTCTTTCGCAGTTTTGAAGTTAACATCGGCATCCAAAAGGGCACGGCGCACTTCTTTTAAAGTTTCGGCCACGTTTACTTCGGTGATGCTACCGTGACCTTTCAGTACGTGCAGCGCTTTGTCCAGCTTATCGCTTAAATTATCGAACATATTTTTGCTTTCTTTTTACGAGGGGCAAAGATAAAAAAAAGTAGGCAGTATTCATTGAGTATTCAGTATTCAGTTTGCAGTGCTCAGTCTTCGGACATTTGCCTTCCGCCTTATCAACCATCTCAAATTTTTCATAAAAAGATATTGCAACCATTTCACACTAATTAAAATTAAAATTCATGATGATTTTGGTATATTGTCATCTCGGAAAATTAATATATGATGAAAGAAAAAGCACTCTCTCCTTTTCAAAAATTCGTCAACCTTCAAAGTTCTACTGGAATCTTATTGTTGGCAACCACCATCATTGCTTTGGTGTGGGCAAATTCTACGTTTGCGGATAGTTATCAGTCATTTTGGCAATATGAAATAGGAATTATTTCAGACACTTTTGAACTCAAAAAACCATTGCTGCTGTGGGTAAACGACGGATTAATGGCCATTTTCTTTTTCTTGATCGGTCTTGAAATTAAAAGAGAGTTTTTGATTGGCGAACTCAACTCCGTTAAGAAGGTTATGTTTCCACTTTTTGGAGCAATTGGTGGCATTGCGCTACCTGTACTCCTTTATTTAATACTTAATCAAAACCCAGATACGCTTAAAGGTTGGGGAATACCAATGGCTACCGATATTGCTTTTTCATTGGCTATTTTGAAAGTTCTGGGCAATAGAGTGCCTTTAAGTTTGAAAATATTTCTCACGGCCTTCGCTATTGTGGACGATTTGGGAGCTGTATTGGTTATCGCGGTATTCTATAGCAGTAGTTTAAACTTTGTTTTACTAGGATCGGCTTTTGGAATCTTGGCGATTATTTATTTTTTAAGTTATAAAGGGCTTTATTCAGAATTCTTAACTATCATTTCTGGGGTTGTGATATGGTTGTTATTTTTGAAAGCTGGCCTACACCCAACTTTAGCCGGAATACTGATGGCTTTTGCAATTCCCGTTAGACAAAAAATAAGCACCCATGAGTTTACCGAACATTTGGAAAGTATTGTTGGCAAAATTAAAAAAAGCAATATTCTCCAAAGGCCTGTTCTTTCACCCGGACAGTTACAGCTAATAGACGCATTGGAAGATTGGGGAGATAAATACCGCTCGCCATTACAGCGTTTGGAGCATAAGCTTCACAACTGGGTGGCATATTTGGTAATCCCTATTTTTGCTCTTGCGAATGCTGGAGTTGCTATTAGCAGTGACGGCGGACTGGAGACTGCTTTAATCATAAATATTATGGTCTGTCTAATTTTAGGTAAAAGTATTGGTATTTCTGCGATTATCTTTACAGCCAAAAAGTTGAAAATTATAGATGTGCCAGCAGATATTACCAATAAACAGATAATAGGCGTTTCTTTTTTGGCAGGTATTGGTTTCACAATGGCTATATTTATTGCAAGTCTAGCTTTTAATAGCAGCCCTGAATATATTGATTCGGCAAAGATTGGGATTCTAATTGGGTCCTTTATTTCGGCTATTATTGGCTTTGCTATTCTTCGTTTTAATACATTGAAGGGAAATTTTGATCATGCACCAAAAGGGTAGAAGTTTATTAGTTATTGTTATTAATTATTGAGTTATTAAAGGTTTCTGGAAATATACCTACAAGTTCAAAATAAAAGTCCTTGCAGGAAAGTCAAACTTAACATTATTGGTTATTATCAATCACGTAATTCAATACTTTCGTCATTAAATGCACCCGATCCTTGCCGCGAACATTGTGTTCGTACATTGGATACACAAAGAAGTCCATTTGTTTTTCGTTGTCCACAAAAGATTTAATCAATGACAGATTGTGCTGCATAACTACTACAGGATCTATCGATCCATGAATTGTCAATAGTTTTCCTGTTAAATTTTGCGTTTTGTTCAGTAAACTTGAGGCTTCATAACCTTCGGGGTTTTGTTGTGGCGTGTCCATATAACGCTCGCCATACATAACTTCATAATATTTCCAATCGGTTACCGGTCCGCCTGCAACTCCTGTAGTGAAAACACCAGGATTGCGAAGCATCATTGAAACAGTCATAAATCCACCAAAGCTCCAGCCGTGAACTGCCAAACGATCTGCATCAACATACGGGAGCGATTTTAAATATTCCACCCCAACAAGTTGATCTTTCAACTCTTCCGTGCCCAACTTCCTGTGGATAACACTTTCAAAAGCAAAACCTCTGTTTGCGGAACCCCTTCCGTCTATTGTGAAAACAAGATAACCCTGCTCTGCCATCCATTGCATCCATAGTGATGCCCCGTCATACCACGCATTGGTGATGAGCTGTGCTTTCGGACCGCCGTAAACATATACCAAAACAGGATATTTTTTTTTGGGGTCAAAATCCGAAGGTTTTATTAGGCGCGTGTAAAGATCAAAACCATCGTGTGATTTTAATTTTCCAATTTCCGTAGCTCCAATTTTATAATCGGCCATTGCATTTTCTGCTTTCAGAAAAGTAGTGACCACCTTTCCTTTATTGTTCAATAATTGAGCAATATTGGGCGTTTCGTGGTTTGAATATTGATCAAAAATATATTTCCCCTCGGTTGAAACGATTGCATTGTGCGTTCCGCTTGTTTCCGTTAGGCAGGTTTGTTTTCCATTGGAAATTGAAACCGAATACAATTTGGTATCCAAAGGCGATTCGCCCGTTCCCATAAAATAAATTTCCGAACCTTTTGAATTATTGCCAACAATCTGCTTTGCAACCCATTTATTATTGGTCAA
>JBBQUI010000012.1:0-30132 GCA_038212575.1 Flavobacteriales bacterium | reverse complement strand
ACCATTCCTTTGTCCACAATAGGCATTGCTGCAAGGTTTATTAAATAATCGCCTTTGTGCACATAGCCTTTTTCAAAAGCAATTCGGTTAACGTCGTCCACCGTTTCATCTGTGCTTACATATTTATCGTAATAAAAAGCTTTTACGCCCCACAATAAATTCAAACGGGCTAAAATGCGCTTGTTACTCGTAAAAGCCAAAATAAACGCAGAAGGCCGCCAAGCAGAAATCTGGAAGGCTGTGTAACCACTGTTTGTTAAGGTACAGATTGCCTGTGCCTCAATTTCATTGGCCATTTGCGCCGCGTGATAGCAAATAGATTTTGTAACGTAACGGTTTGTTTTAATTTTAGGGGGTTCGTGAGGTACGTGGATCAATTCAGAATTTTCTACACTTCTCAGAATTTTTGCCATTGTTTTAATAACCGCAACGGGATAATTTCCTACGGAAGTTTCCGCAGAAAGCATCACGGCATCAGCGCCGTCCATTACAGAGTTTGCAACGTCGTTTACTTCGGCACGAGTTGGTGTTAGTGAGGTTATCATCGTTTCCATCATTTGGGTGGCGATAATTACGGGAATGCGCGCACGTTTTGCGGTAAGCACCAATTCCTTTTGAATTAACGGTACTTCCTCGGCCGGAACTTCCACGCCCAAATCGCCACGTGCCACCATCAAACCGTCGCAATAAGCTACTATTTTGTCAATGTTTTCGACAGCTTCGGGTTTTTCTATTTTTGCGATTATAGGAATTTTATATTCCGAATGTGCTTCAATAATTGCCTGTAATTCCTTTAAATCTTCAGCGTGGCGTACAAAGGAAAGTGCAATCCAATCCACTTTTTGTTCGATAGCAAAAATAGCATCTGCCTTATCTTTTGAGGTAAGTGCCGGAAGTGAAATATTGGTATTTGGAAGGTTTACGCCTTTTTTGGAACGCAGCGGCCCGCCTTGGATTACCATTACTTTTACTTCATCTTTTCTATTGGTTTCAAGTACTTCAAAAATAAGTTTACCATCGTCTAAAAGAACTCGTTCGCCAGGATTTACATCTTTAGGAAAATTGTCATAATTCATATAGACTTTTTTCTTGGTGCCTTCAAATTCTTCACCTGTGCAAAAGGAAAGTTCATCGCCGGGCTGAACTACCACTTCTTCCCTCATCATCCCAACGCGAAGTTTTGGACCCTGCAGATCGCCCAAAATAGCAATGTGCGTACCCAGTTCTTCGGAAAGGTTTCTAATGGTTTTAATAGTCTTTTTCACAGTTGCATAATCTGCATGTGAAAAATTAACCCTAAAAACATCCACGCCTTCCAAAATCATTTGTTTCAGGATTTCTTTGCTGGAAGTTGCGGGGCCAAGGGTGGCAACGATTTTTGTTCTTTTTTGATTTGACATTTAATCGAAAATTAAATTGTTCTTAGATTTTATGTTGTCCATTTCCAGTATATAGGCAGAAATGACTTGTTTTATTTCGTTTATTTCTGAAAGAATCCTGCGCAGCGGAACCGTTTCAAAATCTGAATAAATTTTCAGAAGATAATCCACTTTTTTAAATTCGGGAAGCAGATAATGCGCCGTAGATTTTTCAGAAACCATTTCAGCGAACAAACCGCCAGAACTTTGCAAACTAGCTTCAACCGACTTGCATTTATTTGCTACCAAATAAAAGTGGGTATATTTGTGCATATCTTCAAAATCATACAGCGGAAACGTAATCAACAAACCTTCCGTTGAAAAATCTAGGTCGGTTTGTTTTCTTTTTAACCGCAGGCTGAGGTGTTGGTTCATCAAATATGCCATTTTATAGGCTTCCTCACTACAATGAATGGCAATCAACGTATAGGGCTCTTCAAAATCTTCATCATAAATTAATTTGTGATGTGCCATATAAATTTTAGAAGCTGTTGTTACTATTGTTGCTGTGGATACTATTGCCACTTGTTTTACAAAAATAGGCAACTTTAAAGGTATTAAATAAAATACTTAGTTGCGAATAGAAAATTTGACAGAAATATAACTTTTAACCCTAAGGCTTTTCCGAATCAATTTTTATTTGAAGTTTATAAAAAGCTCTTTTTGCGGCGCGCTCTTCTGCTTTCTTTTTGGAAGTGGCACGTGCTTTTGTAACTATCTCATTCTCGAGTTTTAGACGGACGGCGAAATGTTTCAATTCATCTTTACCATTGTCTTCGTAAACTTCAAAATTGAATTGTTTTTTATGTTTTTGGCACCATTCAATAAAAAGACTTTTATAGCTAATAACCTTTCCTTCCAGTTTTTTAATGTCAACATAAGGTTTTATTACCCTTTTTTGAATGAATTTTTCGCAGTATGTGAAACCACGGTCTAAATAAATGGCTCCGACCAACGCTTCAAAAACGTTTCCGTAAATATTTCCACTGAATTGTTGTGAGGGAACAGTTGTTTTTAGAAATTTCACCAATTGAAGATCGCGGCCCAGTTCGTTCAAATGTTCGCGACTCACTACTTTGCTGCGCATTTTGGTTAAGTATCCTTCGTTGCCGCCGGGCACTTTTTTAAAAAGATGTGCTGCAATTACAGCCCCAAGCATAGCATCGCCCAAAAATTCTAGCCTTTCATAGTTTTGCGGTCGGCCATCGGGATTTTTTTCGTTGGTGGAACGGTGGGTAAATGCCGTTTCGTAAATGGAAATATCTTTGGGCTTAAACCCCAATATTTTTTTTAGGGAATTGGAAAATTCCCCGTTTTTATCAGAACGGGAAGAAAATATGTTTTTAATGGAAGCCATTAATATTTTTAGGCATCAAGTTTTTTAAAGAGCACACAAGCATTGTGCCCACCAAACCCAAAGGTATTGCTCATTGCCACTTTAATATCGCGTTTTTGAGCTTTGTTAAGGGTAAGGTTTAAGGAAGGGTCAATGTTTTCATCTACCGTAGTATGGTTAATGGTAGGTGGAACAATCCCGTATTTCATTGCCAAAATGGAGGCAATTGCTTCAATAGCACCGGCAGCGCCCAAAAGGTGTCCGGTCATAGATTTTGTTGAATTGATATTGATGTCTTTAGCGTGTTCGCCAAAAACTTTTACAATCGCTTTCAATTCGGCAACATCGCCAAGTGGAGTTGAAGTTCCGTGTGTGTTTATGGTATCTACCTCATTCGGACTCATGTTGGCATCGCGGAGACAATTAAGCATAACACGCTCTACGCCAATTCCGTCGGGGTGTGGGGCCGTCATATGGTAAGCATCGCTGCTCATACCGCCTCCAACAACTTCTGCGTAAATTTTTGCGCCACGTTTTTTTGCGTGCTCATACTCCTCGAGGATTAGTGCACCGGCACCTTCACCAAGAACGAATCCATCACGGGTAGCGTCAAAGGGTCTTGAAGCAGTTTCAGGACTTTCATTACGGGTGGACAGGGCGTGCATCGCATTGAAACCTCCCATTCCTGCCTTGGTAACAGCGGCTTCGCTTCCTCCGGTAACAACAATGTCACACTGCCCCAAACGGATATAATTGAATGCATCAATCATAGCATTTGCCGAGGAGGCACAGGCCGAAACCGTTGTAAAGTTAGGCCCCATAAAACCGTGCTTTATGGAAATGTTTGCGGGCGCAATGTCCGCAATCATTTTTGGAATAAAGAAGGGGTTGAAACGTGGTGTTCCATCCCCTTCTGCAAAGTTTATAACTTCATCCTGAAAAGTTTCCAGCCCGCCAATACCTGCTCCCCAAATTACACCCACTCTAAATTTGTCAACATCAATGAAGTCTATTCCCGCATCGAGAATGGCTTCGTCTGAAGATACAAGGGCATATTGGGCAAAACGGTCCAGTTTTCGGGCTTCTTTCCTATCAAAATGGTCTTCTGCGTTGAAATTCTTCAATTCGCAAGCGAATTTTGTTTTGAACTTTTCAGCATCAAAATAAGTTATGGGTCCACAACCACTTTTCCCACTAATAAGTGCATCCCAATATTCTTGAATATTGTTACCAATAGGGGTAAGGGCGCCAAGACCTGTAACTACAACTCGCTTTAATTCCATAGAAGAATTCTTATTTTGCTGCTTCTATATAGGAAATTGCTTGACCAACGGTGGCAATGTTTTCAGCTTGGTCGTCCGGAATCTGGATATCGAATTCTTTTTCAAATTCCATTATAAGCTCAACCGTATCTAGGGAGTCTGCTCCTAAGTCATTAGTGAAGCTGGCTTCGTTTACAACTTCGTTTTCGTCTACACCTAATTTGTCTACGATAATCGCTTTTACTCGTGATGCAATGTCTGACATAATTCTTGATTTTTAAATTTAATTATAAGTGGCAAAAATAAAATATTTTAATTGAAAACACCATTTAATGTTGAAAATATGGATTTGATAATCTTGAAATTCACATTTGAACAAAATTGGGAAAATGCGAACAGTTAAAATTTTTCTTATAATCGTGCTATTTTCTTTGCGCATTCAATCTTTCCAAAATTTATAATAGCATAGAAAGATTAAACCAATTTAAACATTTTTGGGCTAAGTAAAACCCTATTGCCTTACTTTTGTATTTTATTTATTAATTTTTAGTACTTCGGGAAAAACTTTTGGAAACGGGAATGAAGAAGCGGATTGTAATTTTTGCATCGGGTAACGGTACCAATACCGAAAACATTATTAAATACTTTCAACGAACCCAATTTGCCGAAGTCGTTCTCGTTCTTTCAAACAGGAAGGAAGCCATGGTTTTGGAGCGTGGTAAAAAATTGAATGTCAATTCAGTTTACTTTACAAAAGAAGAATTGTTTTCAGAAGAAGGGGTTTTGAAAATTTTAGTAGAAAGTAAGCCAAACCTTATTGTATTGGCTGGTTTCCTGATGAAATTCCCTGAAATTATTCTGAAGGAATTTCCAAATAAAGTGATAAACATTCATCCAGCACTACTTCCGAAATACGGTGGAAAAGGGATGTATGGCAATTTTGTGCACGAAGCTGTTGTGAAGAACAGCGAAACTGAAACTGGGATAACGGTTCATTATGTGAATGAGAATTATGACGAAGGCGCAATTATTTTTCAGAAAAAAGTGAAGCTTTCAAAAACTGAAACGGCTGAAACCGTCGCTGAAAAAATACATAAGTTGGAATACGAGTGGTTTCCGAAAATAATTGAAGAAGTACTTCGCGAAAAAACATCCACCCCTAACCCCTCCTTCAAAGGAGGGGAATAGTTAGATTATGGCTAAGAAAAAGCAAAAATTTTATGTGGTTTGGTTTGGCAATCCCGCTGGCATTTTTGGCAGTTGGAAGGAATGCAAACGTTCTATTGATGGCGTAAAAGGCGCACAGTACAAAAGTTTCGAAACTTTTGACGAAGCTAAAAAAGCATACAATAAAGAATATGCAGATTATAAAGGAAAGACCGTAAAAAAAACACTTTCCAAAGAACAACTTCAAAAAATAGGCGAACCCAACCTGTATTCCATAGCCGTTGATGCGGCTTCCAGCGGCAATCCCGGAAAGATGGAATATCGTGGCGTGGATACGCAAACGCACAAACAACTTTTTCATCAAGGGCCATTTCAGCAGGGAACCAATAATATTGGGGAGTTTTTGGCGCTTGTGCACGGCTTGGCATTTCTAAAAAACAACAACAGTGACCGTATTATTTATAGTGATTCACGCATTGCGATGGGCTGGGTTAAAAAGAAAAAATGCAATACAAAACTGAAGCAATCGGCAAAAAACAAAACACTGTTTGAATTGGTTGAAAGAGCTGAAAATTGGCTAAAAACAAATAAATACGAAACAAAAATCGTGAAATGGGAAACCAAAGCCTGGGGTGAAATTCCTGCGGATTTTGGGCGGAAATAAAAGACCTTTCTTGTTTTTTATGAAATTTATTTTGTATTCTTTAAAACTTTAACTTATTATTGTTAATCATAACTCCCCAGAAAGTTTAACCAATTAAAATTTCAATGTTATGAAGCACAATTTTACCCCCCCCCCCCCCTCCCTCAGTATCTTAAAACGATACCTGTTGTTTTTCTTATTTTTAATTAGTTTTTCCTTATTTGCCCAAGAAGAAGGTAAGCTTGGCTGTGGCACATTACCTATTGAAGATGCATACCTCAGAGATCCTTTTTACGGAAACAGCAAGGCACTTCTAGACATATTGAGGGAAGCTGGCTATGATATGCCTGAAGATTATTTGGACAATTTGGATACATATGGTAATTATATAGGAAGGAATAAGGATTATGGTAATAAGGCTTCAGCACCCGTATTAAGAGAAATTCCTATTAAGGCTTGGATATACCGAAATGATAATGGGAGTGGAAATATAAGCACATCACAGGTTTATCAAGTAGTAGACGGTCTCAATCACTTATTTTCAAACAATACGAATATAAGGTTCTACTTACTTTGTGATATTACTGAGATTAATAATAGTGATCCTGCCAATGATGGCGATCAATATTTTGGCAATATGTGTTTTTATAATAAAGTACCTGGAGCAATTAATGTCCATTTTATTATTAGTAGTAATAGCAACTGGGCTGGAAAAGCACATTTTCCTGACAACAATACTCCAGGGTTAAGATATACTTGTGCTATTCAGGAGGGAGGGCTATCAAATATGTCCAGTATTTTAGCGCATGAAATTGGCCATACCTTAGGGCTATACCATACGCACAGTGCAGGTAGAAGTTGGAGCCATACCAACAACGGTGGTTGTGGTGACTGTCATCAAGAATCTGTTAGTAGGTCAAGGAGACAGGAAATAGGGTGTGTAGGCACATATAATGAACTGAAATGTGATGTAAATGGTGATTATTTATGCGATACAGCTGCTGACCCAGAATTAACTAACTTAATAAATTATCCTTGCCTTTATGATAGTTCAAATGGCGGAACAGACAATTGGGGAGAGCTGTGGACACCAAACACTTCTAATATAATGAGCTATTCAAATTTGGATTGTTTTAATTTTTTCTCCCCATTACAAGTGGGCAAAATGAATTACTATTATACTCAAATAGGAATTAGTTATCCTTTTTATTCAATCAATGGTTCCAATTATGTGTGTAATGGACAAACGGCTTTTTATTCTGTATCAAGTCTGCCGGGTGTTACCAGCTATACGTGGGAATCTTCCAGTAATTTACCAATTACAAGTGGCCAAGGGACAAACAGTATAACAGTACAGGCAACAGATAATTATGGGGGCTATGTAAAAGTCAGCCCTGGATGTGGCTATAATTCAAGGAGTAGATACATACAGGAATTCTATGATCTTGAAATAGACGGATATGATACCGCTTGTGCGCAAGGAGGGTTTGATTATTATTATACCATTCCGCCTCTTTCTGGCGCAAGTTATTATTGGACTATAACGAATGGGACTATAAATTATGGACAGGGAACTAATACAGTAAATATAAGTCTTACGCCTAATTCTTCTAATCAAACTTGGCTTTCCTTAAATATAAATGGAGTTTGTACTTCAACTGTTTACAAACATAAAATAATTACCCATGGAGACCCACCACCACCCGCAGAACAATGTTTTGCTCAACAGGATCGCCCACTTGAGAATCAAAATCAGAAAGATATTGGAATGGAAGAAGAAATAATTCTTTTTCCCAACCCAACCACTTCAAACGTAACAATCTATTTTTCTCAAAAATCATATAGTTTGGTGTTGAGGGATGTGCGTGGAACTATACTCCTTAAAGAAAATAATATTACTGAAAATCAGTTTGATTTAAATCTGGAAAATTTCCCAACGGGAATCTACTTCATTTATCTAATAACGGAGGATAATACCGTGATAAAAAAATTAATCATAAAATAAGAATAGTATGAAAACATTTATTATAATTTTTGTAATGGGGCTTTCGCTTATTGGTTGTGATAAGGAAAGAAATGAGCCTTCTAATGGATACCCTGAAGTATACAATCTAAATTTTGAATTATTTCGTGATGATGGAAGTAAATACGAAAATGGAGAGGTGGAAATCACTAATAATACCGGAGTTGCTACTTTAATGGAACTTACAAATGGACAATATCCCTTTTTAGGTTTGGGCAAAGTCGATACCGAGGAAACTCAGGGAAGTGGAAAAACATTGTATGGCGTACCCTGTGGTGGACCTAATTGTGTTTCCGACTTTAAAGCAATTCAATTCGCATCAAGTGCAGAGGGTGTGGATGTAAATGGTCCAGTACCTTTTGAGAAAGACAAATATTGGTTGCTGCGTTATGCTAATGAAGATGTGGATACACTAAGAATTCATGATGTACAGACTATAAACCCTTATAATCGAGCTTTTACTTTTTTCGTTAATGAACAACAAGTTGAAGCTGCCAATTTTATTTATGAGGAGTATGCTATTACGATCCAAAAATAGCAAGCTTTATTTTTCCAACATTCTAAAACCTTTCAGTCTAAATAACTGGAAGGTTTTATTTTGAACTTGTTTTGCGTAATCAAAAGAGTGTGAATACAAATAAATAAGAAACAAAAATCTTGAAATAGGAAACCAAGGCGTGGGGTGAGATTCCTGCGGATTTTGGGCGGAAGTAATTTTTTCCCTAGTTCCTAAAGATTAATTTTCATAATCCAGATTTCCTTGAAATATTCAAAGCCTTTGTATTCCTTCCATTTTTCATAAACTGGTTTTAACGTTTTATCATTTGCAACATATACATAATTCCAATTGTTTTTGGGGTTGATAAAAGTTTGGGGGCTGTAGCTTTTTTCATTTAAAAATTGCGACCACTTTGTAGCATTTTCTTTTACGGAAAAAACATTTGTAACAAGATAATAGCCCGACGCTAAGCCAGTAACCGACATAGATTGAACCCTAACCTCTTTTTTAATTTTATCTTCTTCGGAAAGCACAACAGGTTTTTTTGGAACCACAACTTCTTTCGGGTTTTTAATAGATGGAGTTTTTTTTTGAACAGGTTTGGTTTCCTTTTTTTCAGTTGAAACAATAGCGTTTTGCTGTTCTTCCTCAATTGGATCTGAAAATTCTGTAATTGTAGGGGTACTGATAATTGTATCTTCTATTGCTTTAGTTTTTTCCTCCAAAAACTCTTTATTTATTTCAGTTTCAAAGGCAACAAAAAACAAATAAAAACGGTCCGCTTTTGCTTGAAAACTAAGATCTGCTTGTGTAGTAGCATTGTCAAAAAGTTCATTGTCGGGGTTTGGGATTTCCATTTTCAATAAATCGAAACCGAGGGTGTTGGCGCTATTTGGATTTCGGTCAGTAAAAAACACATCACCCATTGTTATTGAACTATTGAAAAAGTTCTTTTCTTCCCTTACTTTATTGCTTAAAGGTTTAAAACTTCCAGTTTTTTTATCGAAGATTGAAAATTCATCCGTCTTTATTTTTCGGTCGCCTTCCATAGCTCCGATTGCAATGGTGGTTTTAACGATTCCTTCTTCTTTGCTTTTAAAACCCTTAAAATTTATTTCCACAGCTTCTTTGCTCACTTCAACGAGTCCATTATAGGTTGTGAAATATTTTGGGCTTTCCAAAGGATCTTCATAAACAACATATAAAAGCCAACCAGCCGAGCCGCCACCCGAAATTTCACCTTCGGTAGCTTTTACGTTTGCAACGGTATAAGCGCCATTAATAGTTGTAAGATTTTGAAGTTTCGTTGTAACATCAGCATAGCAAACATAGGGCGAATTGGTGGTGAAAACTTCAGTGTTGTAACTGTCGAAAATTATTTTTCCGTTTAAGGTTTCATAGGTTCCATTGGGCGTTTTGAACAATATTGAATTTACCGCTGCATCTCTTTCGCCACGACCCACGTGGATCATCCTGTTGCCAGATTTGCGCAAAGCACTTTTTTCAGAAGGATACAATCCACACCAATAAAGGGCGGCATGTGCAATTTTTGAATTCTCTGGGGCATTATTTATTGTAGCTTCACTGGAACTGAATGTTGCTTCATCATCATCAACATCTATATATTCCATTTTCACAACATCGTTGGGAATGTTTATATCCATTAACGGTTCCGTGGGATGATCTCCCAAAATGTTGTTTCCAATTAGGATTGAATTTCCACGAACGTATAACTGCTTGTTTTCTTTAAACGGAACGCCTTCTTGGCTGTATGTAAAATGAAAAAACAAAAAAACAATAATCAGAAAGTATAAGTTTTTCATTCAAAGAGGATTAAAAGTTTCGGAATTTACAATTTTTTAAATTATTTTGCTTTTCGACTTTGAAAATTGACAGAATATTTCTTCAGGTTTATAAACACTAGAAATTGTAAATAATTGATTAAATTTGCACCCTCTTTAAAAACCCTTTATGAGCAAACTCGTTATCGTTGGCACCGTTGCCTTTGACGCTATTGAAACCCCTTTCGGGAAAACTGATAAAATTCTTGGTGGAGCCGCTACCTACATAGGTTTGGCAGCTTCGCAATTCAACGTGGATGGTGCTATTGTATCAATTGTTGGAGGCGATTTTCCGAAGGATGATCTTAAAATGCTGGAAGCAAAAGGAATGGACATTTCTGGCCTTGAAGTAGTTGAAAACGGAAAAACCTTCTTTTGGAGCGGAAAATATCACAACGATATGAATACCCGTGACTCCTTGATAACCGATTTGAACGTACTTGCAGATTTCAATCCACAGGTGCCACTAAATTATCGAGATGCCGAAGTGGTTATGTTAGGAAACCTACATCCGCTCGTCCAATTGGGTGTGATTGCACAGATGGATTCACCAAAATTAATCGTGCTTGACACTATGAATTTTTGGATGGACAGTGCCTTAAACGAGTTAATGCAAGTTATTGCCAAAGTAGATGTAATTACAATAAACGACGAAGAAGCAAGACAACTTTCCGGCGAATACTCATTGGTAAAAGCCGCTCACAAAATTATGGAAATGGGCCCAAAATATGTGGTTATAAAAAAAGGAGAACACGGAGCATTGCTTTTTAGCGAGGACGATGTTTTCTTTGCACCCGCGCTTCCGTTAGAAGAAGTTTTTGATCCAACCGGCGCTGGAGATACGTTTGCAGGAGGATTTACGGGCTATTTGGCAAAAACCGGAGATTACAGTTATGAAAATATGAAGAATGCCATTATTAATGGTTCGGCGCTGGCTTCTTTTTGTGTAGAAAAATTCGGCCCTGAAAGATTGCTCAAGCTTTCAAATAGTGAAGTGCACCAGCGCTTGCAACAGTTTAAAAGCCTGACACAGTTTGACATCAAGTTAACCTAAATACGCGCCCTGAAATTTCAGGGCGTTTTTTGTACATTTATATAGTTTCAGAAAAAATATGAGCGACGCGTTAAAACACGAATGTGGAATTGCACTGGTAAGACTGTTGAAGCCCTTGGAGTATTACAAGGAAAAATACGGAACAGCTTTTTACGGTGTAAATAAAATGTATTTAATGATGGAAAAGCAGCACAACCGTGGACAGGACGGCGCAGGTTTTGCCAGCATTAAGTTAGACGTTAATCCTGGGGAGCGCTACATTAGCCGTGTTCGCTCTAACGCAGCACAGCCCATTCAGGATATTTTCGCCCAAATAAATGAGCGAATAAATTTTGAATTTTCGCAACATCCAGAATATAAAGATGATGTTGCCGCACAAAAAAAGAATATTCCCTATTTAGGTGAATTGCTCCTCGGCCATGTTCGTTATGGCACCTTCGGAATAAACAGTGTTGAAAACGTCCATCCTTTCCTGCGTCAAAACAATTGGATGCACCGCAACCTTATTATTGCTGGAAATTTCAATATGACCAATACCAACGAGCTTTTTGACAATCTCATAAAGCTCGGAATGCATCCAAAAGAAAAGGCCGATACGGTTACAGTGATGGAAAAAATAGGTCATTTCTTGGATGATGCAGTTCGAAAACTTTATAAAAAAGCGAAGGCAAAAGGATTTAACAAACAGGAAGCTTCACCCTACATTGCCGAAAATTTGAATGTTGCAAAAATACTTCGGAAATCTGCTGCTGATTGGGACGGCGGTTATGCCATGGCCGGTCTTTTGGGCCACGGTGATTCTTTTGTGTTGCGAGATCCCGCAGGAATTCGCCCCGCATATTACTATCAAGACGATGAGGTGATTGTTGTTGCTTCGGAAAGACCAGCGATTCAAACCGTTTTCAATGTTCCTTTTGAAGAAGTTAAAGAGCTAGAGCCAGGCAACGCTATTATTATAAAGAAAGATGGAAGCATGAAACTTTCTGAAATACTTGCGCCGCTTGAACGAAGATCCTGTTCCTTTGAGCGCATCTATTTTTCACGCGGAAGCGATGCCGAAATCTATCAGGAACGAAAGATGCTTGGAAGGCTTATAATGCCAAAAATTTTGGAAGCAATAAATTTTGATACTGAAAACTCAGTCTTTTCTTTTATTCCAAATACAGCAGAAACTTCATTTTACGGAATGTTGGAAGCTGCGCAGGACGAACTGAACAAGCAGAAAAACGAGGCAATTCTGAATGAAAAAGAAAGTTTGACTCCTGAAAGACTTCAGCAAATCCAAGCTCATAAAATACGCACAGAGAAGATAGCAATAAAAGACGTTAAACTTAGAACCTTTATTACAGACGATAGCAGCCGCGATGATTTGGTTGCACACGTTTACGACGTTACTTACGGTGTGGTAAAACCAGAAGACAATCTTGTTATTATTGACGATAGTATAGTACGTGGAACAACTTTGAAGAAAAGTATTTTAAAAATGCTGGATAGGCTTCATCCAAAACAGATAGTGGTGGTTTCATCCGCTCCCCAAATTCGCTACCCAGATTGCTATGGAATTGATATGGCGCGCCTTGAACATTTGGTTGCTTTTCAGGCTGCTTTGGAACTTCACAAAGACCGTGGAACCTATGCGATTGTTGAAGAAATCTATCACAAATGTAAAGAGCAGGTTACAATGGAGGATGTTTCAGTTATTAATCACGTGAAAAAACTCTACGCACCCTTTACTGATGAAGAGATTTCAGATAAGATAGCTGAAATAATTAGTGAAGAAAATATTCAAGCCAAGGTGAAACTTATATTTCAGTCTGTGGACGATTTGCATAAAGCTTGCCCAAAAAATCTTGGTGATTGGTACTTCACAGGAAACTATCCAACTGCCGGTGGTAATAGGGTGGTTAACCGAGCCTACATCAACTTTTACGAAGGTAACCCAGAACGTGCCTATTAAATTTACTTAAATTTTAACACAGTCATTACCGTTTATCGGAAACCCAATCCACTTAATCGAAATTGTTGATTAGCACTGTTTTAGTGCTTAAACTTAAATTATATTTGTGCTTACCATAAGGCGTAAGTAGGTTAGGTCTATGGTAAGATTTGGGGCAAAAAAGGTAGACTTCGGTCTGCCTTTTTTCATGCCCCAAATGCGGGGTGGCGAGCATTTGGAATCTCTATTGTTCGTTCCGTTTTTCTTGCGAGCCGTTTCTCATCTCTCTCGACGAAAGCCTGCCTTTTTTCATACCCCAAATGCGGGGTGGCGAGCATTTGGAATCTCTATTGTTCGTTCCGTTTTTCTTGCGAGCCGTTTCCTTTTTCCATTAGCGAAAGCCTGCCTTTTTTTAAGCTTCAGCTTTCTGATCTACTTACAATACTTTATTAGCTTCTAAAATCACTTCCTCTCAAACCTTTTATCCATTGAAATTCTTTTAAATGCCATTTCTTAAATGTTAAAATTTCAATTTTAAAGATGTTTTTTTGACTGAATACCAACAAAATATGTTTTTCAACGAGAAAACAGGTAATTCGTCTAAAACCATAATTTTGAATGTTTTATTGACATATATTTGAACATACCATTAGCATAAGTAGGTTAAGTTCATGGTAGATTTGGGGCAAAAAAAGGCAAACATTGTTTGCCTTTTTTTATGCGCCAAATTTTCTGGGGTGGCGAGCAATAAGGAGCACCCTTCTTTATCAAAATGCTATTGCGAGCCGTTTCTAATTTCCCACAGACGCTAGTTTGCCTTTTTTACTTAAGATTGGTTGCTTTCTTTCACATAATTTTCCATTAACTAAAATGAACTTTAAAATTTATCTAAAATCTTTATTGAACCTAAAGTTTATTAATTCAAAAAAAGTCCGCAATCAAAATTTTGATTGCGGACTTTTTTTGAATTTTATTTTATGAGAAGTATTATTTATTTTTTGCGTAATTAGCAGTAACTTCTTCCCAGTTAATTACGTTCCAAAATGCACCAACATAATCCGGGCGCTTATTTTGGTATTTTAAGTAATAGGCATGTTCCCATACGTCCAATCCTAAAATTGGAGTTCCGCCGCAACCTACCTTTGGCATCAATGGATTGTCTTGGTTTGGAGTGGAACAAACTTCAACTTTTCCTCCTTTGTGAACACAAAGCCAAGCCCAACCAGATCCAAATTGCGTTTTGGCAGCTTCTGAAAACTTTTCCTTGAACGCATCAAAATTTCCAAAAGCGCTGTCAATGGCTTTTGCCAAATCTCCGGAAGGCTTTCCTCCACCGTTTGGTGACATTACATTCCAAAAAAGACTGTGGTTGTAAAACCCTCCGCCATTATTTCGGACAGCTTTATTATCCATATCAAGATTGGTCAAAATATTCTCGATGGTTTTTCCTTCTTTATCAGTGCCTTTAATGGCATCGTTCAATTTATCGGTGTAACCTTGGTGGTGTTTGTCGTGGTGTATTTCCATCGTTTTGGCATCGATGTTTGGTTCCAAAGCATCAAATGCATACGGTAATTTTGGTAATTCGAATGACATAATTATATCGTTTTTTTTATTGGTTATTACTAAATTCACTCAAATTTAAACAATCTCAGCTCTTTAAAGTGTTATAGATTTTATAAGATTTCTATTCAGTAATAGATTAATTTGATTCCAAAGCCATAAAAACACTATTTTAGTGCAAAATGATAATGCCTTGGAAAAACAATCCTCCTTTTCAATTTATGATGCCGCAGCTGGAAGCGGAAAAACCTTTACGCTCGTAAAAGAATATTTGAAACAAATTCTTTCTTCAAAAAGCGAGGATTATTTTAAACATATTTTGGCAATCACCTTTACCAATAAAGCTGTAGCAGAAATGAAGCAGCGAATTGTAGAAACATTAGTAAGTTTCAGTGAAGAAAAAAGCGTTACGGAACCACTGCCGATGATGCTGAAAATTGCTGAAGAAACAGGGAAAAGTTTGAGTGAAATCCAAATCCAATCCAAAAAAATCCTAAAAAATCTACTCCACAATTATGCGGCATTCAGCGTAGAAACTATTGATAGATTTAACCATCGGCTTATCCGCACTTTTGCGCGCGATTTAAAACTGGCCACCAATTTTGAAGTTACGCTTGAAACCAATGAACTTTTGGCCGAGGCCGTAGATTTGTTATTGAGCAAAGCTGGGGAAAATAAGGAAATTACAAAAGTGCTGCTCGATTTTGCGTTGGAAAAAACAGATGATGACAAATCTTGGGATATTTCGCGCGATATTGCCAGTGCTGCCAAATTGCTTTACAATGAAAATGATTCGAGTCATGTTTCTATTTTGAAACAGAAATCCTTGGAAGATTTTCTGGAATTCAAAAAGCAGTTGATTCTTAAAAAGAAAAAGCTTTCCGAGGAAATCGAAACTATTGCTTCGCAAACACTTCAGCTTATCGAAGAAAGTGGTTTGCAGTATGATGATTTCAGTGGCAGTTATCTTCCGAAGCATTTTCAAAATCTTTCAATGGGAAGGTATGATATAAATTTTAGCGCAAAATGGCAGGAAACAATGGGCGAAAAACCGCTTTATCCCGGACGGGTTTCTGCAGAAATTGGAGCTATAATTGATGAATTGACACCCAATTTTAATACAAACTTTCAGCAGACAAAAGAGTTGGTTTTCAAAGTGCTATTGGTTGAAAATATGCTGAAGAATATAATTCCACTTTCCGTAATAAATCTGGTGAACCAAGAAATTGAAACCATAAAGGAAGAAAAAAATATTCTGCCCATTTCTGAATTCAATTCACTTATAAACAAAGAAATAAAAAATCAGCCGGCACCTTTTATTTACGAACGTTTGGGCGAAAAATACCGCCACTTTTTTATAGACGAATTTCAGGATACCTCAAAATTGCAGTGGGAAAACTTGGTTCCGCTGATTGACAACGCACTGTCGCAACAATTGGAACCAACCTCTGGCAGCCTTTTGCTGGTAGGCGATGCCAAACAATCTATCTATCGATGGCGCGGTGGTTTGCCCGAACAGTTTATGGGTTTGTACGGAGACAGCAATCCCTTTCAGCGTGAAAAAGAAGTGTTTCCTTTGGATACAAATTATCGCAGTTGCGCCGAAATCGTGGATTTCAACAACCAGTTTTTCAGCTTTGTTTCTTCCTATTTTGCCAATGCGGGCCACGGAAAATTATACCACGATGGCAACAATCAAAAATGCACAGATAAAGAAGATGGCTACATAAAATTTGAATTCATTGAAAAACAGAATAAAACTGAGAAAGAAGAGGCTTATGCAACATTGGTTTATGATACAATTAACAATGTAAAAAGCAACGGTTTTTCAGAAAGCGATATTTGCATTTTAACCCGAAAAAAAGCTGATGGGATTGCCCTTGGTGCCTCTTTGATGGAACAGGGTGTGCCCGTGATTTCTTCGGAAACATTGCTACTGCAGTCTTCGGCTTTGGTGCAAATACTTGTTTTATCATTGCAGGTTTGCTTGTATCCAAACAATGACGAAGCCAAAATTCAGTTGCTTGATTTGTTGCATGATCACCTAAATATTTCAGAGGAGAAACATACTTTTTTTACCAAATTTCTAAATATTTCCGAAGCAAAATTTACTGAATATTTAATGGAATATAGCGTTGATTTCATCTTTGTCGAAATGCGCTCCGTTTCACTTTACGAAGCTTTTGAATACTGCATTGAAAAATTCAAAATTGCCGATGCTGCTGATGCTTATCTCTTCGGTTTTATGGATTTAGTTTTTGAATTTGAGCAAAAGCCGCTGGCCGATAAAAATTCCTTTTTGGATCATTGGGAAACAAAAAAGGAAAGTGCCTCAATTCCCGCCAGCGAAGGCACTAACGCCGTGCAATTGATGACCATTCATAAAGCGAAAGGGCTTGAATTTCCAGTAGTTATTTTTCCGTTTGCGGATATTCAGTTATATGATGGAAAATATGACAAGCTTTGGTATCCCTTAGAAAATGAAGACTTCAATTTCAAAGAAGCTCAAATAAATTATAAGGCCGAAGTTGCAAATTACAGCGAAGTTGGTGAAAAAATGTACAACGATCACCGAAGCCAATTGGAGTTGGACAATATTAATTTGCTGTATGTTACCTTAACGCGAGCGATTGAAAAACTCTTCGTTTTCGCCGAAATGCCGAGCGAGTCAAAAGACGGACTTCCTTCAACTTACAACCATCTTTTTATGGAATTTTTAAAGCAGAAAAGTATGTGGAACAGCGACCAAATGGTTTATGAATTCGGAAAAAATTCAGAAAAAATTTCAAAGAAAAAAGAAGTCATTTCCCAATTGACGCCAAAATATCTTTCCAGCAACCCTAATGCGCACGGCTTGAAAATAGTTTCTTCTGAAGAAATTTATTTGGAAACAGAAACAGCGGCTGCCATTACCGCCGGAAATCTGCTTCACGACACCATGGCTCAAATTTATTCGGAAGCTGATGCCGAGAGGGTTTTGGTGGAATTGGAAGAACGGGCAATTATTCTAAAGAAGGAGTTTGATGTTTTGAAGAAAACAGTGACTCAAATTATTCAACATTCCAATTTAAAAAAGTTGTTTGATGGAACGGATAAAGTTTTCAATGAACGCAACATAATAACAAAGGATGGTTTTATTTTGAGGCCCGATAGAATAAATATCAATTCAGAAAACGTTTCAACTTTAATTGATTATAAAACTGGGAGCCCCAATATTTGGCACAGCGACCAATTGATTGATTATGCAAATGCATTGCTGGATATGGGTTTTATGGTTTCAGAAAAAATGCTTATCTATAGCAATGAAGGCGAAATAGTGATAAATAAAGTTTAATTTTGAAACTTTAAATAAAGCATAATTATGTACGGAAAAATAAAGGAACATTTACAGAAAGAAATAGAAGAAATAAAGGAAAACGGTCTTTATAAAAAGGAGCGGATAATCACATCGCCGCAGGATGCTGAAATTACTATTTCTACTGGGGAAAAGGTTATAAATTTTTGTGCTAATAATTATTTGGGATTGTCTTCCCATAAAGAAGTTATCCAAGCTGCAAAAGATGCTATGGATACGCACGGTTTTGGTATGTCGTCTGTCCGTTTTATTTGCGGTACACAGGATATTCATAAAAAATTGGAGCAAAAAATCGCAGATTTTTATGAAACTGAAGACACCATATTATATGCCGCAGCTTTTGATGCCAATGGAGGTGTTTTTGAACCGCTTTTGGGAGAAGAGGATGCAATCATTTCAGATTCTTTAAACCATGCTTCTATTATAGACGGAGTGCGCCTTTGTAAAGCCGCCCGCTATCGATATGAAAACAGTAATATGGAAGACTTGGAAAAGCAACTTATTGCTGCAAATGAAAAGGGCGCCCGTTTCAAAATTATTGTTACAGACGGCGTTTTTTCCATGGATGGCTTAGTAGCTCCTTTGGATAAAATCTGTGATTTGGCAGATAAATATGACGCAATGGTCATGATAGACGAATGTCATGCTGCTGGTTTTATAGGTGATACAGGAAGGGGAACTTTGGAAGAGAAAGGCGTAATGGGCAGAATAGATATCATTACTGGAACACTAGGGAAAGCCTTGGGCGGTGCCATGGGCGGTTATACCACCGGCAAAAAAGAAATTATTGAAATGCTTCGCCAACGCTCACGTCCTTATTTGTTTTCGAACTCTTTGGCTCCTGCAATTGTAGGGGCTTCTATTAAGGTATTTGAAATGCTTTCTGATGATACTTCCCTGCGCGATAAACTTGCTGAAAATACAGCATACTTTAAAAAAGGGATGAAACAAGCTGGGTTTGATATTATTGATGGAGATTCTGCCATAGTGCCCGTAATGCTATATGATGCCAAGCTTTCACAGCAAATGGCGGATCTATTATTGGAGGAAGGAATTTATGTAATTGGATTCTTTTTTCCAGTGGTGCCAAAAGGAAAAGCCAGAATCCGCGTACAGCTTTCAGCAGCGCATAATAGAGCGCATTTAGACAAAGCAATTAGCGCCTTTATTAAGATTGGAAAAAAATTGGGGGTTATTGATAAGTAAATCCTTTATTTACGTATCCAGAACAACGATTTTGGGAAAATTTTATTAGATTTGCTTTTGTTTATAAATTTTAACAACTTACTTTTGCTCTTAATTAACACTTAAAAATTAAACAATCGAATATGAAACATCTTAACAGATTATTAGTTGCTGCCATTCTATTCTTAGGAGTAGGTGTGGCAAACGCGCAAGACGAAAACAATCCTTGGGCTGTTGAGGTTGGTGCAAACGCAGTTGACGTTTACCCAGTCGGAACTAGCGAGGAAGGACGTATCCCAGCTTCTCTTAGAGGGGATATTTTTGACGAGTATTTTAACGCAAACGACCACTGGAATATTCTGCCTTCAGTCTCAAGACTTGCAATAAGCAGATATATGGGAAGTGGTTTCGTATTCACTGCTGCAGGTACAATCAATAAAATTGATAAAATTGGCGATGCTTCCGCCGACGACCTTAGTTATTACGGTGCCGATGGTGAAATTAAGTATAGCTTTAGAAATGCATTAGGCGGTCCTGGTGGCTGGTTTGATCCTTCTATAGGTATTGGTGGTGGTTACACTTGGGTAGATGATATCGGGTTTGGTACTGCTAACGCACTTGCTGGTATTAAATTTTGGTTTAACGACAATATTGCCCTTAACCTTCAATCTACCTACAAGCGTGCTTTCGAGGACTCTTACGGTATTACACATTTCCAACATTCTGCAGGTATTGTATTCCAATTTGGTGGAAAAGATACTGACGGTGATGGAATCTTCGACAAAGATGACGAATGTCCTGAAACTCCAGGTTTAGCTGAATTCAACGGATGTCCTGATACTGACGGTGACGGAATCGAAGACAGAAACGATGCTTGTCCAAACACTCCAGGTCTAGCTGAATTCAACGGATGTCCTGATACTGACGGTGATGGTATTCCTGATCCACAAGACGAATGTCCTACTGTTGCTGGTTTAGCCGCACTTAACGGTTGTCCAGATGCAGATGGTGACGGTATCGCTGATAAAGATGATGCTTGTCCAAACGAAGCTGGTCCAAAAGCTAACAACGGTTGTCCTTACAAAGACAGAGATGGTGATGGCGTTCTTGACAAAGATGATCAGTGTCCAGATGTTGCTGGTACTGTAGCTAACAAAGGTTGTCCAGAAGTTTCTGTAGAAATCATCAAGCAATTGAACGACTACTCTAAAACTATCTTGTTTGATTATGACAAATCAACTATTAGAAAAGAGTCTTATTCTGCGCTTCAGAGTATTGCAGACATAATGAAAGAATATCCTAACGCTAACTTCTTAATCGAAGGACACACAGATAGCCGCGGAAGTGATTCTTACAATATGACACTTTCTAACGAAAGAGCTGCATCTGTAAGAGAGTACTTGACCACAATCGGTATGCAGGGTGCAAGATTGACTTCCCAAGGTTTTGGTGAAGAAAGACCAATTGCAACTAACAATACTGCAGCTGGAAGACAACAAAACCGTCGTGTTGAGATTTCACTTGTGAAATAATTTCAAACGAAAGTTTTAAATAAATAATTTTGAAACGCTTCCGATTTTCGGGGGCGTTTCTTATTTTTAGGCTATGGTAACATTCCTTCAAGAAACTCTGGCCGATATAAAAAAAAACCTTTCAGATATTTCTGAAATCACCTTCATCCTTCCTAGTAAAAGGGCAGGTGGGTTTTTGATGCAGGAATTGAAAAAGGAAACTTCAAAAACACAATTCGCGCCTCGAATATTAGGTATTGAGGAGTTAATAGAAGAACTTTCAAACCTTTCGATAATTGACAATGCCGAATTGCTTTTCAAAAGCTATGAGGCTTATCTACGCACAGCTTCTATTGCTGAAAAGGAGGATTTCGAAACATATTCCACTTGGGCAAATACTTTGCTGAACGATTTTAATGAAATAGATCGATATTTGGTTGAACCAAAACCATTCTTCAGTTATTTGGCAAGTATTAAAACTTTGGAGCGTTGGGGTGTAAACGACGAAAAAACCGAAATAATAAATAATTATTTGCGCTTTTGGGAAAGCCTCCCATCATTTTATAATAACATCCATTCCCTATTGCTAAAGGAAAATTTAGGCTATCAGGGAATGGTTTATCGCGAGGCGGTTTCAAACCTGGAATATTACATTAACAACAATGGAAATAAGAAACATGTTTTTATTGGTTTTAATGCCCTAAACACAGCTGAGCAGCATATCGTTCAAGGCCTTTTGGAAACGGGAAATACATTGGTTTATTGGGACACAGATTCATCTTTCTACGAAGACTCAAAACATAGTGCATCTTATTTTATAAGAAAATACATAAAGGAATGGAAATATTTTCAGGGCCAAGCACCCAAGTTTATTGCTACCAATTTTGAAAAACCTAAGCATTTTAAATTTGTTGAAGTTCAAAAAAATGTTGGACAGGCAAAATATGTTGGCGAATTGCTTTCACAACTTTCCGACGAAGAAATCAATAAGACCGCTATTGTACTGGGAGACGAAAACTTACTAATTCCTTTGCTTTATTCCCTGCCGCAAAATGTAAAGAATGTAAATGTTACCATGGGCGTTTCGTTAAAAAACTTCCCCGCAGTTGTTTTTTTTGAATTGCTTTTTGCCATTCATCTTCACGATACTGGAAGCCTTTATTATAAAGATATTTTTTCAATCATAAATCATCCTTTGGGAAACGATCTATTAAAAAATGGACAAAGTATCGCCCAAACTTTGACTCGTGAAAACATCACTCACATTTCTCCCGAAAAGCTTTATGAGCTTTCAAAAAACGAAGAAAATACCAACCTACAGCTTCTTTTTGAGGATTGGAAAGGAGATAACAAAACAGCTATAAAAGTAGCTCTGCAAATACTTTCTGAACTTCAAAAAAAGCACAAAATAAATTCCATTGATCGAGTTGTGCTACATCAATTAACAGCTATTTTCAGTAAAATTGAAGCGCTTAATGAACAGTATCCTTTTCTCAAATCAATCAAAAGCATGTTGATTCTTTTTTCGGAAATGGCATCTTCCACCTCACTCGATTTTGAAGGCGATCCCTACAATGGGCTACAATTGATGGGGGTTTTGGAAACACGGGTGCTCGATTTTGAAAATGTGATAATCACTTCGGTGAACGAAGGTATTTTTCCCTCCGGCAAGTCGAACGCTTCCTTTATAACCTATGATTTAAAGCAACAGTTCAACCTGCCAATTTATACAGAAAAGGATGCCATTTACACCTATCACTTTTACAGATTATTGCAACGTGCAAAAAACGTTACACTACTTTATAACAATCATTCCGAGGGTATAAATACTGGTGAAAAGAGCCGTTTCATAAGACAATTGGAAATTGATAAGCGGGAAAATCACACAATTGAAAAACGAATTCTTTCACCAAAAGTTCAAATTAAAAAGCAGTCCTTAAAGGAAATCAAAAAAACCGAAGCCGTAATGCAGCGAATTCTTGAAATCGCCGAAAAAGGATTTTCGCCTTCCGCTTTGACCAGCTATATCCGTAACCCCTTGGATTTTTATTTTCAGAAAATATTGAAGTTGAACGACTTTGAAGAAGTAGAGGAAACCGTAGCTGCAAATACTTTGGGAACCATCGTTCACGACACTCTGGAAACGTTTTATCAGCCCTTGGAGGGGTCTGTGCTTACTATTCAAAATTTGTTGGATATGAAGCAGCAAATTCCCGAAGAAGTAACAAAACAGTTTAAAAAAACGTTCAAAGGCGGCACTTTTTCTAAAGGAAAAAACCTTATCATTTTTGAAGTTGCAAAGCGTTACATTTCAAATTTTATAGATCGTGAGATTTCCGATGTTGAAGCTGGAAACAGTATAAAAGTCATTAAAATTGAAACCAACCTTACCTTGGAAATTTCAATTTCTGAGCTGAATTTTCCAGTGAAAATACACGGAAAAGTAGATAGAGTTGATGAATATAATGGCCAACTCAGAATAATCGATTATAAAACTGGAATGGTAAATCAAGGCGATGTGGAAATTATTGATTGGGAAGCATTGAACCAAGATTATAAATTCAGCAAAGCCTTTCAAATTTTGACTTATGCATTAATGATGAATAAAGAAATTCCTATAAATAATGCCGAAGCGGGAATTATTTCATTTAAAAATTTGGGTAGTGGGTTTTTGAAATTTGGAACGAAAACTTCGGCATACAGCAATCGTGATCAACAAATTTCTGCAGATACTCTGGAAAAATTCATGGTTGAATTAAAGAAACTAATTTTAGAAATTTGTGATCCAAACATTCCCTTCACTGAAAAAGAAATAGACTGATGCTAATTAAAAAAAACCAAATACTCACTTCCGAAAACAAAAAACCAATCCTTTACGATGTTTTTTATAACGAAACCGCAAAACCTCAACCGACAGTAATTTTTTGCCATGGTTACAAAGGTTTCAAAGATTGGGGCGCGTGGCATTTAGTAGCTGAAGCTTTTGCTGAAGAAGGATTTTGTTTCGTAAAATTCAATTTTTCACACAATGGTGGGACTATCGAAGAGCCGATAGATTTTCCAGATTTGGAAGCTTTCGCCGAAAATAATTTCAGTTTGGAGCTGGATGATTTGGGTAGAGTTTTAGATGAAATTGGAAGTGGAAACGAAAATCTTCCAAAGAAAATTTCCACCATTTCTTTGATTGGCCACAGCCGTGGCGGCGGCATTGTATTAATAAAAGCCGAAGAAGATCCGCGAATAAATAAAGTTGCGACCTGGGCCAGCGTAAGTGACTTTAAAGCAAGATTCCAAGAGGGAACCGAGGAATTTAAGTCTTGGAAAGAAACTGGAATCACGCACGTTGAAAATAGCCGTACAAAGCAACAGTTACCTCACAACTTTCAGTTTTATAAAGATTTTAAAGAAAACGAAAACCACTTTTCAATCCACCGTGCTGTGAAAAATTTAAGAATCCCTCAACTCATCGTCCACGGAAGTGAAGACCCCACGGTTTCTCTAAAAGAAGCGCAGACAATCCATTCTTGGAATCCCGAAAGTAAAATGATAACCATAAATGGCGCAGACCACGTTTTTAACTCAAAACATCCTTGGGATGAAAGCAGTTTGCCGGGCGAGTTAAAAAATGTTGTTGAAAAAACAATAGATTTTTTAAAATGAAGCTTGTATTAAAAAATTTACTATTTTTGCCATCCTAATCAGCAAATGTTCCTACGCTCTGCGAGCCACGGAACATAAAGGGGGGATTAGCTCAGCTGGCTAGAGCGCTTGCCTGGCAGGCAAGAGGTCACCGGTTCGACTCCGGTATTCTCCACAGATTAAGTACACAGTTGGCAGTATTCAGTACGCAGTAAATCTGCAAATGAATGCTGCCAATTTTTTTTCTAATTACTGACTACTGCGAACTGAATACTGAAAACTAGTCCTGTATCGGCAAAACCAAGAGTGGTTTGCTAGTGTAAAATTCTTTTTTCATAATTTCATTTTTCTCCCAAAGTTTTTTGAAGAATCCACGCTTTCTTCTAACTACACAAAGCATATCTGGGTTAAATTGCTGAAAATATTCTATTACAGCCTGAAAAGTGGTAGCTGCTTCAACTTGTGTGTAAGTTGTTTGCAATGAAGTTAAATTTTCAGTTACGTTTTTCATTTCATCCGTAGTTTCGGGAGTTTCTACGTGAAGAACATGAACTTCGGTACCGAAACTTTGTTTGAACTGTCGTACAGCTTCTAATAATTTATCGTGTTCAAAAGTGCCATTTTTAAAGGCCATTAACATTGTTTTTGGAGGTTGAAATTTAGCGCCCTCGGGAACTACGAGAATTGGAATATTTGTTTGTTTTAAGAGTTTACCGGAAGTTTTTCCAAGATAAACTTCTTCTTTAATGGAATTACTTCGTGGGGCAAGTACCATTAAATCAATCGGTATTTGTTTGTTAATCCGCTCAATTCCATCCAAAACCTCACCTTTTATTGGATGTGCAATCACTTGGACTCCCTTTCTGTCCACTTGTGAAAGCACTTCATCCAAACGGTTTTCAGATTCTTCTTTTAAAATGGTATTTACTTTTGATAGACCGCCAACTTTTGAAAGTTCCTGAAATACAGAAACCACATAAACATTCGCGTTTATTGATTGGGCCAAATCTATGGCATATTGTAAATTACTAATTGAGTTTGCCGAAGAGCCAACAGGAACCAAAATGTTTTTCATAATATTGAACTTGTTTACTTTATAACGAGTGCAAAATTAATCTTAATTATAGTATGGCACACATTTCTTTTTAAAATGAAACCTAACGAATCTATAATGGCGTAAAGAAAATTTAGATACTTTTACTGAACACTGAACACTGAACACTAAATTATGGATTGGTTAAAATTTCTCGGCGGCCCCGGCCTCTTTTTAATATTGGCAATTTTGGTAATTGCAGTGGTTGCATATCAAAAAATTAAGAAAAAATAATAAATATTGCGTTAGCGTGTTTTTAACCAACCTGTAATACTTAAACGTTCCGAAGCTTTTACCACTTTCACTTCGTGCTCCAGCACTTGGCTTTCAAAAATAACTACGCGACCCGGAAGCGGTAAGATATGCAAATCTTCTTTTTCGTTATAAATGGTGAGCTCGCCACCATTTTTGCGCAACCAATTGTCTTCGTTCAAATAGCAAACAATAGAAAGTTTTCGTCTGTCGTCATTTTGAAAAGTGTCCAAATGACGCTTGTAAAAGGTGCCCTTGGGATAAACGGCGTAGTGAAACTCTTTCTGAAGAATCCCCAAAAAACAGGTTTTGTTGAGATAATGGACTAGCTCATTTATTTTTTTGAAGAAAAGCATTTCGGCCTCGTTCGCATTCTTTTCATCCATCCAAAGAATAAAATCGCCGCGAATGGTTTTATCGATTTCTTCATTGGTTCGGTTGCCGATTGCCGATTTCTTAAACCTGTCCGCATCATATTTTGCAAGCAATGAATTACGCAAAACGGCAACCTCTTCCGAAGAAAAAAAGTCGTCTACAATGCAGTATTGCTGCTGAAGCAAGTCGTCAATGATGGTTTCAAACAGTGGATTTTCAATAAATTCCAGTTGTTCAAAAAGTTCTTCGGTCATTTTTATTCGGAAATTAAAAAGTGGGCAAATATAGCTTAGAAATCAATACATTTTCCGAAAATATTTTTCCTCTCAAAAGCAGTATCTTTGAAGCCTAAAGAAAAGCAATGCAAACCATACGAATTACAAAAATTTTTTCTTTTGAAACCGGTCACGCGCTTTATGGCTATGACGGCAAATGTAGAAATGTACACGGGCACAGCTACAAGCTTTCGGTAACCGTAATTGGCGCTCCAATTTCTGACAACGAAAACGTAAAATTTGGAATGGTTATAGATTTTGGCGACTTAAAAAAAATAGTAAAAGAAGAAATAGTGGACGTTTTTGACCATTCCACCGTTTTCAATAAAAACACGCCACACGTTGAATTGGCGAAAGAACTGAGCGATCGCGGCCACAGTGTATTACTCGTGGATTATCAACCAACCAGCGAAATGATGGTGATAGATTTTTCTGAAAAAATAAAGAACCGTTTGCCCAAAAACATTCAGCTTCACTCCCTAAAATTGCAGGAAACCGACAGCAGTTATGCGGAATGGTTTGCGGGGGATAATTGAAAATTATTCAATTAAATATTCGGAAAGAATAGACTTGAATTTTTTGATCGATTCTTTGTTAAGAGCCTCGATTTTATCGAACAATCTGGATTTGTCCACACATTGAATCTGATCTAAAGCAACTTGACCTTTTTTGTTTTTTAAAGTAATTGAAACGCGCATAGGAAAATTTCTTGTGGCCGATGTTATAGGCGCGACCAATAGCGTGTTCAAGATTTTATTTGAAAAGTTTGGAGATATAACAAGGCACGGGCGTGTCTTTTGGATTTCACTTCCAACGTTTGGATCTAAGTTTATCCAATAAATATCATATTGTTTTACCATTCCCAATCAGTATTTTCCTCATCTTCAAAAAAATCTGGCATCAATCTTTCTGGCTGTCCATATTTTTCAACATCTTCCGCAAGCATTTCTTCCCAGCCTTCACGAGGCTCAGCTTTTGATGCAGTTATAATAATTCTGTTGTCTTCAATTTCTATTGCAACTTTTTCTTCCAATCCTATAAGTTTAAGAAATTTTGAAGGAATAATTATTCCTTTTGAATTTCCAACTTTTATAATTTTCGCTTCCATTTTTAATTATTTTTCACAAAGTTAATACATTGTTATAACATAATTAGCGTTTGTAAAAAAATTTAAGCAACACTTCACTTTTACTATCTTTGCCCAATGCAAATCCCACAAAGCAAAAAAATATACTTTTCCAGCGACAACCATCTTGGCGCGCCCACACAGGCCGAAAGCCTGCCACGCGAAAAGATTTTTGTGAAATGGCTGGACAGCATTAAACACGATGCTGAAGTTATTTTCCTTCTCGGTGATCTTTTCGATTTTTGGTTTGAATACAGAACCGTGGTGCCAAAAGGCTTCGTACGTGTTTTAGGAAAACTGGCCGAACTTCGCGATAGCGGCATACAAATACATTTTTTTGTTGGAAACCACGACCTGTGGATGCACGATTATTTTGAAAAAGAACTGAACATTCCGGTATATCACAATCCGAAGGAGTTTGTATTTAATAACAAACATTTTTTCATCGGTCACGGCGACGGAAAAGGTCCCGGGGATAAAGGTTATAAACGGATGAAGAAGTTTTTTACCAATCCGTTTTTAAAATGGCTCTTCCGATGGTTGCATCCGGATATTGGGGTTCGCGTGGCACAACATCTTTCGGTGAAAAACAAATTGATTTCGGGCGATGAGGACAAGGAGTTTTTAGGCGAAGAAAGAGAATGGCTTGCACAATACTCAAAACGAAAACTGGAAAATAAGCATTTTGATTACTTCATCTTCGGGCACCGCCATTTGCCAATGGAAATAAAAGTAAGTGAAAATTCAACGTATTATAATTTGGGCGATTGGATAAACCATTATACTTACGGCGTTTTTGATGGGGAAGAGTTTGAGTTGAAAACCTATCAAACATAAGTCATAAAAAACTTTACTAATTACTGCGTACTGAATACTGATTACTGAATCACTCCATAACATCTTTCACCCGAAGCTGCAAACTCACATTTCCCTGCCATTCGTTTTCGTCAATGCAGTAAGCTGCTTTAAAAGGTTTTCCGCCGCAAGCTATCTCTTGTTTGTCAGCTAAACCGAAACCAATTCCTGTAAATTGATTGGAATCTCCTTGTTTCAAAACAACCCGCAAATGCGTTTTATCCTCGCCAACACATTTTCCCCAACCAGTGTCTTTCAAGTTTTGAGTCATAAAAGTTGGAGTCATATTTCCTGGCCCAAATGGTGCAAATTGTTTTAATATTCGAAAGAATTTTGGGGTTATATCTTCCAGATTTATTTCGGCATCTATTCTAATTTCTGGTATAAGCAAATGCGGATCGATTGTATCTGAAACAACGCGTTCAAATTCATTTTTGAAGTTTTCGAAATCTTTTTCGAACAGAGTCAAACCCGCTGCATACATATGCCCGCCAAATTGCTCAATGTGCTCAGCACAGCTTTCCAGCGCGTTATAAACATCAAATCCTTTTACAGAACGCGCCGAAGCAGCAAGCTTTTCGCCACTTTTTGTAAAAACTAAAGTTGGACGATAATAGGTTTCCGTCAAACGGGAAGCCACGATGCCAATAACGCCTTTATGCCAATTTTCTTGATATACCACGGTGGTCATCCGTTCTTCCTCTTTATTTTGAATAATTTGTTGAAGTGCTTCTTCGGTAATCTGTTTGTCCGCTTCTCTGCGATCGTTGTTGAAAGTTTCAATTTCAGCAGCGTATATTTCGGCTTTTTCAAAATCAGTTTCCGTGAGCAAAGTAACGGCGTGGTTTCCGTGTTTCATTCTTCCGGCAGCATTGATGCGTGGGGCGATGATAAAAACCACATCGGTAATAGTGAGTGTTTCCTTTTTCACTTGTTTCAAAATTGTTTGAATTCCTGTTCGCGGATTGCTATTTATTACTTTCAGCCCGTAATGTGCTAGAATTCTATTTTCACCAGTAATCGGAACAATATCGGCAGCAATTGCCGTGGCTACCAAATCTAAATACAGTAGCAGATCGTCAATCTGTAAGCCTCTTTTTTCGGCTAAAGCTTGAATCAGTTTAAAACCCACTCCGCAGCCACAGAGTTCTTTGTAGGGATATTCACAATCTTCGCGTTTTGGGTCGAGTACCGCAACGGCTTTGGGAATTTCCTTCCCCGGTCGGTGGTGATCGCAAATGATAAAATCTATATTTTTTTCGGAAGCGTAAGCAACTTTTTCAATGGCTTTTATGCCACAGTCCAAAGCGATGATCAGCGAAAAACCATTGTCCTCAGCAAAGTCAATTCCTTTGTATGAAACGCCATAACCTTCGTCATATCTATCCGGAATATAAGTTGAAACATTTGGGTAATAACTTTTTAAATATGAAGAAAGCAAGGCCACGCTTGTTGTTCCGTCAACATCATAATCGCCGTAAACCAAAATATTTTCTTCGCTTTCGATGGCTTTTTCAATTCGAATAACGGCTTTGTCCATATCCTTCATCAAAAAAGGATTGTGAAGATCGTCCAAACTTGGGCGGAAAAACTTTTCGGCTTCCTCAAAAGTTTCAACGCCGCGCTGTACCAAAAGTGATGCAATAATGGGGTCCACATTCAAAGCTTTTGAAAGTGAATTCACTTTTTCGGGATCGGGTTTTGGTTTCAGGGTCCAGCGCATA
>JBBQUI010000011.1:0-30389 GCA_038212575.1 Flavobacteriales bacterium | reverse complement strand
TTACTGTTCAATTCATTGTCAATCGTTATTTTTTCAAATCCCATTTTGTTTATTTTAATTCCGCAAGAAACTAAAATTGTACAAAATGTTATTATCAGCAGTTTTTTCAATTCAGATTTCGTTTTTTAAATGACACACAACATGTGTATATAAAACATGGGAGTGACGTATATATTGCACTTGTGCCCCATGCTACTCTGGATTATCCTTTTCAAATATAGCAGATTCATACAAACTATCCAATGGACTCTTCAAAGTTTTGTTGCTAATCCCCAAAACCCGTGTGTAAACCTCCGTGGTCTTAGTGCTGGAGTGTCCCAGTGCACTTTGAATATAGCGTATGTTAACGCCACGTTGCATAAGGTGGGTGGCAAAACTGTGCCGCAACGTATGCGGGGTGCTCCACGGATTGCCCTTAGTGGCCTTAACAGCCTTTCGGTAAATACGTTGTATGCTCTGTGCGGTATACTGCCCACCGTCCTGACCTTCAAAGAGCCAATAACTGGGTTTATATTCCCGGTGATATTCCCGCAAAAGCTTTAAAAGTAAAGGACTCAGCACCGTATGCCTGTCTTTCTTGCCCTTGCTGTCCTTTACAAAAATATAGCCGTCCGCACTGCGAATATCGCTTACCCGTAAACGCAATATTTCACCAACGCGCAGCCCCGCCCCATAAATAGTATGCAATATGGCCTTGTGCTTTATATTCGTTGGAAAATTGATAATGGCACGCACCTCATCCTCGCTCAGCACATTCGGCAAATCCTTGCTTCTCTTGGGTCTGGTAATGTTGTAATACTCCCGTGGCATCCCCAAAGTATGCTCATAATAACACTTTATGGCATTCACGAGCTGGTTCTGCTTCTGCTCGCTTATCTTGTATTTACTAATTAAGTAATAGACAAAACCCTCTATCTGTTCTTTAGTGATTGCGCGAAACTCGGCCGATTCAAAATATTTAAAAAACTGGGTCAGGTTACTCTGGTAATTTCTAATAGTAGCTTCACTAAAACCTTTTAGCCGCATCTTTTGGTGGTTGCGGTCCAGTTCAGCGCTAATTTTTTCCGAAATCTCAAATTGAGGTAAGGTAGCCGGAGCCACCATAAGCTTTACAATCATTTTTTCGCCAAAAAGCCGTTCCACATTTTTAACGTTTACTGGCACGTTGGGAAGGCTCCATAGCCTTTGGTGATAGTGGTAAAAAGAACCGTCAAGCCGCTTAAAGGCCTCACGCTCATCCCGCATAATATAGGGGATATGGAATTTTATACGGCCCGCCTGTGCCGGAGGTTTATACATAACTATAACATCATCTTCACGCATAACGAAAACATATCTTTTATCAAAAATAGCAAACAAAAAAACCATAAACTGAGTTTAAACGAGTATAAATGTTTTTATCCGTTAGGAACGTTTATCCTATCTTTATAGTTATAATAGGCAATGTAATGGGGAAAACTTGCAAAGTATGTTCAAAACCGCTCAAGGGCCGGACCGATAAAATTTTCTGTTCCACCTCTTGCAAAAATCAATATCACAAACACCTTCGCTATGCCTCAAAACAGGCGGCCATAGAAATCAATGGGTATTTAAAGCGAAACTATTCCATCCTATCCGAATTATTGGGCAATAATAAATCACAGGTCAAGGTATATAGAAACGTGCTTGAGAAGAAGAAATTCCGTTTCATGTACCATACCCATTACCACATTAACTCCCATAACAAAATGTTCCACTATATCTACGACTTGGCCTGGATGGAATTCTCAGACGACGAAATCCTCATTATAAAAAAAAGAAAGTAATCCAAACCCACACATTCACAAATTAACAAATTCACCCACCTCGTCGTTCGTCGCTCCCACCTCGTCGTTCGCCGTTCCCACCTCTTCGTTCGTCGTTCCCACCTCGTCGTTCGTCGCTCCCACCTCGTCGTTCGTCGTTCCCACCTCGTCGTTCAAACTTCGTGGCTAACTCCTCATCGCTAATCCTCATCGCTAAATCAAACAATTGTAAAACCCACCCCATTTAAGTATCTTCCGCTTTTCAAAAAACAACTCCATGAACAAGCTTTTTCTTTCGGTACTTTGCTTGGCTACTGCGGTGGCTTTTTCCCAACAGCCAGCTACTTCTGCAGCAACTTTAGAGACTGGCCTGCAGCAAAAAGCACAATTAACGCAGACTTCTCCAGTTAAAAACCTGCCTTTTAAAAGCATTGGCCCCAGCATTATGAGCGGCCGCGTGGTTGATTTTGCGGTAAACCCTAACAATCCAATAGAATTTTACGTGGGTTACGCCAGTGGCGGACTTTGGCATACCATTAATAACGGCACTTCCTTCACACCAGTGATGGACAATAGCCCAACCCAAAATGTGGGTTGCGTTGCGGTAGATTGGCAAAGCGGAACCATCTGGGTTGGCACAGGCGAGGTGAACGCTTCCCGTTCTTCATACGCAGGAATTGGCTTGCTGAAAAGCAACGACAAAGGCAAAACCTGGCAAAACGTTGGGCTTGCGGACAGCCATCATATTAGCAGTATTCTTATAAATCCTTCAAATCCCAACGAAGTGGTTGTGGGCGCTGTTGGCCATTTGTATTCCACCAATGAGGAACGCGGCGTTTTCAAAACCACCGATGGCGGCAAAACGTGGAACAAAACACTTTTTATAAACAATCAAACGGGGGTTATTGAAATTTCTGCCAACCCTAAAAATTTCAACACTATGTACGCCGCCGCGTGGGACAAAGACCGCAAAGCATGGAATTTTGATGGCAGTGGCGAGGGTAGTGGCATTTATAAAAGCACCGATGCTGGCAGCACTTGGGCCAATGTTTCCACTGAAAAAAGCGGCCTCCCAATAGGCAAGGGTATGGGCCGTATGGGCACCGCCGTGGTGGATGACAATACGGTCTATTTAATTGTGGACAACCAATTCCACAGAAAAGAAGAAGCTAAAAAAGTAGAAACCGATATTCTTACAAAGGATGATTTCAAAAAAATGGATGTTGCGGCCTTTCTAAATTTAGATGATAAGAAGCTGAACCAATTTCTAAAAATGAACGGTTTTCAGGAAAAATACCGAGCCGAAAATGTAAAACAAATGGTCCGCGTAGGCACTGTAAAACCTGAAGATTTGGCAAAATATCTGGAAGATGCCAACAGCGCACTTTTTGACACACCCGTTATTGGTGCTGAGGTTTACAAAAGTACCGATGGCGGGAAAAACTGGAAGAAAACCCACGACGGTTTTTTGGATGATCTGTATTATTCCTACGGGTATTACTTCGGAAAAATTCACGTTGACCCTACCGATGCCAACAAAATATATGTGTACGGTGTACCAATCCTGAAATCTTCCGACGGCGGAAAAACCTTTGAAAGCATTGATGCCGATAACGTGCACGCAGACCACCACGCACTGTGGATAAACCCAAAAATGCCCGGCCATTTAATTGATGGCAACGATGGTGGCGTAAACATAAGTTATGACGATGGCAAAACGTGGATAAAGAACAATGCCCCAGCGGTTGGACAGTTTTATACCGTGAATGTAGATAATGAAAAAAAATACAATGTTTACGGCGGCTTGCAGGACAACGGCGTTTGGGTTGGTCCGCACGATTATGAAGCTAGTTCCGGTTGGTTACAGAATGGAAAGTATCCTTATGAATTCCTCTTTGGGGGCGATGGCATGCAAGTTCAGATTGATAACCGAAACAGCAATATTGTTTACACCGGTTTTCAATTTGGAAATTATTATAGATTGAACAGAAATGGTGCCGAGCCCGTTTACATTCAGCCGAAACATGAATTGGGCGATAGTCCGTACCGTTTCAACTGGCAAACGCCTATTTTGTTGAGTCCACACAATCAGGATATTCTTTATTTGGGCGGAAATAAATTGATGCGAAGCATGAACCAAGGGGATGACTGGAATGCCATTTCCGCAGATTTAACGCAGGGCGGAAAACCGGGCAATGTAGCTTACGGAACGCTTACAACAATCAGCGAATCGGCGTTTCAATTCGGATTGTTATACACAGGAAGTGATGATGGATTGGTCTATGTTTCAAAGGATGCAGGTGCAAATTGGATCAAGATTTCAGATAGTTTCCCAAAAGATCTTTGGGTTAGCCGTGTGATTGCATCTTCGCATAAAAAAGAAAGGGTGTATGTTTCACTGAACGGTTATCGTTGGGATGATTTTAAGCCCTATGTGTATGTGAGCGAAAATTATGGCGCCACTTGGAAGGACATCAGTAGTAATTTACCAGCTTCGCCAGTAAACGTTATAAAAGAAGATCCCGTAAATGAAAATCTGTTGTATTTAGGAACAGATAATGGCGCCTATGTTTCCTTCAATCGCGGTGAAAGTTGGGAGGTTTTTTCAAAAGATTTGCCCAACGTTGCGGTTCACGATTTAGTGATACAGCCCGAAGCAAAGGATTTGGTTTTGGGAACCCACGGAAGATCACTTTATGTTGCAGATATTTCCTTGCTACAAAAACTAAATGAAAAAAATAAAAATGAAGTTGTTATTTCTGAAATGGAATCTGCAAATTTCTCACCCCGTTGGGGAAGCAAATGGAGTACTTGGGGCAAAGTGTATGAGCCGGAAGCAAAAATTCAGTTTAACAGCCCACAAAGTGGAAAGGCAACAATAACCATCAAAACCGAAGATGGAAAAGAACTGCAACAGCTCACTGTGGAAGCTACAAAAGGTGTGAATGAGTTGGAATATGATCTGTCTATTACTGAAAAAGGCAGTAAAATCTTTGATAAAACCGACACCAAAATAAAGAAGGCCGAAAACGGAAAATACTATCTGCCGAAGGGCAAATACGGTCTTTATTTAAATTTAGGAAGCAAAACAGCTCATGCTACCTTTGAAGTTAAATAGGGATAAAAAAAGAGGCGTGAGCCTCTTTTTAAATTTTTAAATGGTAAAACTATAATTTAGTAATTTGATTTTTTCTTTTCCATTCCTGATACTTATCAAACTGTGCTGGTATTAAAATATCATATAAAATTCCATCTTGCAGCTTCAATAAGTCTTTTTGGTCTAAGGTCTTTCTAATATGCTTGTTTTGCATATTGTTGATATAGCCCACATAATCGCGTTGATATTTCAGGATTTGGTCTTCGCTCATGTTAACATAATCATACATGGGCGTCATATCTTTTTTCTTCAGCTTTATCCAATCTTTTTTGTTCAGCTCTATCCAATAGAGCTCAATGTCATTATCAGTAGATGCTGTCTCATTTGTTTCATTGTTCCAGCTGTTGCCCTCCATATTGGCCACCTCGCGGATGGTTCCTTTTGTATATGGCGTGTTGTTTATACTGGCAGTTGTTGCTTGTTGTGAATTTCCGCAAGAAAAAAACACGGTTGCAAAAGAGGCAATTAAAAGTGTTCGGAGTGGTTTCATAGTTCTCTTTTTTAGTTTTTTAATAAACCTACTCTTTCCAATCAAAGTAAGTGGTTAATATTTAACCAATTAACTTTATTTTATAAAAAACCTAACAGTTTTTTGATTGTGGAAAACAACTATTTTTCCTTCAATAAAGGCGAAAATTGGGGAAGTGTTTTCGAAGGAATTGCCCAATGTTGCCGAACACGTTTTAGTGATACAGCCGAAAGCAAAACAGCTCATGCTATTTTTGAAGTAATTAAAATAGGGATAAAAAAAAAGAGGCGTGAGCCTCTTTTTAATTTTTAAATGGTAAAACTATATTTAGTAATTTGAGTTTTTCTTTTTCCATTCTTGATACTTATCATACTGTGCAGTTTTTAAAATATCATATAAAATTCCATCTCGCTGTTTCAATAAGTCTTTTTGGTCTATTGTCAGTCTCTTATTCTTGTTTTGCATACTGTCAATATAGTCAACATATCCGCGTTGATATTTCAGGATTTGGTCTTGGCTCATGTTAACATATTCATACATAGACTTCATATCTTTTTTCTTGAGCCCTATCCAATAAACTTCAATTTCATTATCACTCATTGTCCGGGTAGCAACAGTGGTACTCACATTGTTTTGTTGATCCATTTTGGCGCTGCTTACGCTTCTAGTTTTAGAATCTGAGTCTGAGCTTGAATTGTTCATTGCTATTTTTTTATCAGTAGATGTAGATACTGTCTTATTTGTTTCATTGTTCCAGCTGTTGTCATCCATATCGGCTACCTCGCGGATGGTTCCTTGTGTATCGGGCGTGTTATTCACACGGGCAGTAGTTGCTTGTTGTGAATTGCCGCAAGAAAAAAATACAGTTGCAACAGAGGCAATTAAAAGTGTTTTTAGTGGTTTCATAGTTTTCTTTTTTTGTTTTTAATAATTATAGTACAACCTACTCATTTCATTCAAAGTAAGTGGTTAATATTTAACCAATTAACTTTATTTTATAAAAAACCTAACAGTTTTTTTATTGTGGAAAACAAACTATTTTTCGGTAAAACTATTTAGGATAAAAAAATTGGCCTAAAATTGTTATATTTGAGATTTAAATGCAATAAATCAATATATTTGAATTTGTTAACAACTAAAAATTTTATATGATGAAAAAACTACAATTATTGGTATTTGTGCTAGCAATAGGAACGATTACCGCGCACGCACAATTGGTAGATGAATCGCCAAATGGCTCTACCTATGTTAGTAATCAAGCTCAATCTGCACTTTTTGATGTTTTAATCAACTTTGATGCTGGTTCTGCCATAGGAGCACAAGGAAATGCAGGGGTCATTTTCTTTAACAATGAGTATTGGGTTTCTGCTTGGGCTTCAGAATTAATCCATGTGTTGGACAACAATGGGAACTTTATGGAAACATTTTCAATTCCAGGAGTAACCGGAACCCGTTCTATGACTACAGATGGAACTAGTATTTTTATAGGTACGGCCACTACAGTGATTTATGATATAGATCCTATGAGCCGAACTATAAACAACGCCATCAATATTATTGCTCCTTCGGGCGCTGAAGCTAGAATGTGTACTTACGACCCTACCTTGGATGGTGGCGCCGGTGGTTTCTGGATTGGCGATTTTGGTTCAGACATTGCTTCAGTAGATATGGATGGAGCTGAATTATCCTTTATTCCAGCAGCTACTCACGGACAAGTTGTCTATGGTGGAGCTATTGACAATGTTTCTGCAGGTGGACCATTTTTGTGGACGCATAGTCAAGATGGTGCTTCTGGTGATGTGGATAGGGATGTAATTGTTCAATTGGCACTTCCTTCTGGGGTTCCAACAGGAGTAACTTACCGTTACTTCAACGATGCCATTCCTGGAACAACTGAAGTATTATCAGGAGGTCTTTTTATCTCTGACGATGTTGTTCCTGGAGGCGTAACAATGATAGGTCTTAGCCAATCTACTCCTTCGAATGCAATATTCGGTCTTGAATTAATTCCTTCTTTAGGTGTTACTGACAATGGTATTTCAAGCTTTACCCTTTATCCAAACCCTGCAAACGGAAAAGTTAACATCAACACTACTATTGCTGGTGAAAAACAAGTTGTAGTTTACGATATTTTAGGTAAGCAGGTTATCAATACAACTATTGCTGGTGGAGAGTTGAATATTTCTTCTCTAAAAGCTGGTGTTTATATGGTAAGCGTTACTCAAAACAAAGCAACTGCTACTAAGAAGTTGGTAGTTCAGTAAATAACATTTTTAATTAATATGAAAGCCATTCACTAGCAGTGAATGGCTTTTTTGATATAACAAATCTAAATAAGATACTAATAGAGGTATTTTTTTGGCATTGGTTGCTATCTAACGTATTTTTGTAATCCGAATTCTCGAAATAAAACCATAATGTCAATACTATCCTCTTCAATTGCACGAAAAGTTGCTATGGCACTTTCGGGCTTATTTCTTGTGTTTTTTTTGGCACAACATTTTACCATCAACATCACTTCGGTAATAGATCCCGATACTTTCAACAGTTGGTCCCATTTTATGGGGCATAATATTTTGGTACAGTTCATCCTGCAGCCGGTTCTGATTTTTGGGGTGGTTTTCCATTTTATTATGGGAATCGTACTCGAAATACGAAACAACAATGCAAGACAGATCGATTACAAATCCTTCAAAGGAAACAAAAATTCTACTTGGGCATCGCGAAATATGATCATCAGCGGCGCTGTTATTTTGGCGTTTTTAGGACTTCATTTTTACGATTTTTGGTTCCCGGAAATTATCCATAAATACGTTGAAAGCAATCCGTTGGACGCCACTCGTTATTACCCAGAGTTGGTTCATAAATTTGAAAGCCCAGTGCGCACAGGCTTATACTGCTTGGCTTTTGTATTGTTGGCGCTTCACCTTTGGCACGGCTTTTCATCGTCTTTCCAAAGTATGGGGTGGAACAACAAATATTCAAAAGGCTTGAGAGGGTTTACGCAGTTTTACGCAATATTTATCCCTTTAGGATTTATTTTCATTGCGCTTTACCTTCACTTTAATCAATAATCACCACGAAACGCAACGCTATGTCAACATTAGATTCAAAAATCCCAAAAGGACCCTTAGCCGATAAGTGGACAAATCATAAAAACGATATAAACCTGGTTAACCCAGCCAACAAACGTAACATTGACGTAATTGTAGTGGGAACAGGCCTTGCCGGTGGAAGTGCTGCCGCAACTCTAGCCGAATTGGGTTATAATGTAAAAACATTTTGCTATCAAGATTCCCCTCGCCGCGCACATTCCATTGCCGCACAGGGAGGCATCAACGCTGCAAAGAATTACCAAGGCGATGGCGATTCAAACTACCGCTTGTTTTATGACACCGTGAAAGGTGGCGATTACCGTTCGCGCGAAGCAAATGTGTACCGTCTTGCTGAGGTTTCTGCAAATATTATTGACCAATGCGTGGCACAGGGCGTTCCCTTTGCCCGTGAATACGGGGGTTATTTGGACAACCGTTCCTTTGGAGGGGTTTTGGTTTCACGTACTTTTTATGCGAAAGGACAAACGGGCCAGCAATTGCTTTTGGGAGCGTATTCCGCAATGAACCGTCAGATTAATCGTGGAAAAATAACGCCATACAACCGTCACGAAATGCTTGATTTAGTTATCGTGGACGGCAAAGCAAGAGGAATCATTGCCCGTGATTTAGTTTCGGGTGAAATTGAAAGACATTCAGCACATGCCGTGGTTATTGCTTCGGGTGGCTACGGAAACGTATTCTATCTTTCCACAAACGCAATGGGAAGCAACGTTACGGCTTCGTGGAAAATTCATAAAAGGGGAGCATATTTTGCAAACCCTTGCTATACACAGATTCACCCAACTTGTATTCCCGTTTCCGGAGATCATCAAAGTAAATTGACTTTGATGTCCGAATCGTTGAGAAATGACGGTAGAATTTGGGTTCCGATGAAAAAAGAAGATGCCGAAGCCATTCGCAACGGCAAGAAAAAACCAACAGACCTTTCAGCAGACGAACGCGATTATTATTTGGAAAGAAGATATCCTTCCTTTGGAAACTTGGTGCCGCGTGATGTGGCTTCACGTGCCGCAAAAGAACGTTGTGATGCAGGGTTCGGTGTAAATAAAACCGGAGAAGCAGTATTTTTGGACTTCGCATCTGCAATTGAGCGCTACGGAAAAGAGCGCGCCGGAATCCAAGGAAACCACAATCCTTCCGATGAAGAAGTGCAGAAACTTGGAAAACAAGTAATCGAAGAAAAATATGGAAACCTATTCCAGATGTACGAGAAAATTGTAGACGAAAACCCATACGAAGCCCCAATGATGATTTATCCTGCGGTGCATTACACAATGGGTGGAATTTGGGTGGATTACAATTTGCAATCTACTATTCCGGGTTGTTATGTTACTGGAGAAGCCAACTTCAGTGACCACGGTGCAAACCGTTTGGGAGCTTCGGCCTTAATGCAAGGTTTGGCGGATGGTTACTTTGTGTTGCCATACACTATTGGCGATTACCTTTCAAAAGATATTAAAACTGGAAAAATACCAACAGACACTAAGGAATTTGACGAAGCTGAAAAGAACGTACGCGATTTGTTGAATAAATTGATAAACAACAAAGGCACACATTCCGTAGATCATTTCCATAAAAAGCTTGGAAAGATTATGTGGGACAAATGTGGAATGGCACGCAACGCCGAAGGCTTGAAAGCAGCAATGTCTGAAATTAGAGCATTGCGTGAAGAATTTTGGAGAGACGTGAAAATCCCTGGCGAACTGAACGAACTGAATAGTGAGCTTGAAAAAGCAACCCGCGTAGCTGATTTCTTGGAGTTGGGAGAACTTTTCGCAAAAGATGCCTTGGACAGAAATGAATCTGCAGGTGGTCATTTCCGTGAAGAATATCAAACCGAAGAAGGAGAAGCCCTTCGCGATGACGAAAACTTTATGTACGCCGCCGCTTGGGAATACACCGGAGATCCTGGAAATGAAGTGCTTCATAAAGAAGAATTGGAATATGAGAATATTGAGGTTAAATCCAGAAGTTATAAGTAGTTATTGAGTTATTGGTTATTATTTAATTGATTACCGGAAGTTTTCAGTCTTTTGAAGAATTGGAATGCTGGAAACAAGCTCGAATACTTAGGAATTTTGTAGCTATTGAAATAATTTCTAAACTTCCAGTGAGTGAAAAATTTGCATTGTCATCTCAAATGAAACGATCATCAAGATCTGTTGGGAATAATATTGCGGAGGGATTTGGAAGATTTCACTTTCAAGAAAACATTCAGTTTTGCAGAATGGCAAGGGGATCTTTGAATGAAACTTTGGATCATGGAATAATTGCTTTGGACGAAAATTATATTTCTGAAATGCAACTAAAAGAATTGAGAAACATTCACGATAAAACATTATTGATTTTAAACGGATATATAAAATACTTGCAGACTGCAAAGAATAAATAAAATATTAGCAGAAATAACTGAATAACTAAGTAACATAATAACTTTGTAACTTTTAACAAAATGAAGTTAACACTTAAAATCTGGCGTCAAAAAAACGCAAAAACAAAGGGACAATTAAAAACATATCCCATTGATGGAATCGAGGGGGATATGTCATTCCTTGAAATGCTCGACGTGCTTAATGAAGGTTTAATAAACAAAGGGGAAGAACCTGTAGTTTTTGATCACGACTGCCGCGAAGGAATCTGCGGTAGCTGCTCGTTGCAAATTAATGGCGAGCCTCACGGGCCCGATAGATTGGTTACAACCTGCCAGTTGCATATGCGTATGTTTAAGGACGGCGATACTATTGTTATTGAACCATTCCGCGCAAAAGCATTTCCAGTAATCAAAGATTTGGTGGTTGATAGAAGTTCTTTTGATAGAATTCAGCAGGCTGGAGGTTATATTTCAGTGAATACCTCTGGCAATACTATTGATGCCAACACTATTCCCATCAACAAACACGATGCTGATGAATCATTCAACGCGGCAACCTGCATTGGTTGCGGAGCTTGTGTGGCAGCCTGTAAAAACGCCAGCGCAATGCTCTTCACTTCTGCTAAAGTGAGCCAGTTTGCTTTGCTTCCTCAGGGAAGGATTGAAGCAACGGAGCGCGTGCTGAATATGGTAGCGCAAATGGACAAAGAAGGTTTCGGAAACTGTAGCAACACCGGTGCCTGCGAAATTGAATGCCCGAAAGGAATTTCCTTGGAAAACATTGCCCGTATGAACCGTGAATATTTAGGTGCGAGCTTGAAGGGATAAAAAAATGAATAAATCCTAAGTATTTAAAAACTTAGGATTTTTTTATTGCCTGAGTGAAAACTTTTCAGTGCTGAGTTGTAATGATTCTTCTTTATTTAAATTGCGAAGTATAATTGTCAAAAATTTATCTGTATCATAGGGTTTTACGATAATATCGTTCATTCCCGAAGCTTCAATTTTGTTTCTCATCTCTTCAACTTCAATAGCAGTCAAAGCCAAAATTGGAATTATTTTGTTGAATTTTCTAATTTCTTTGGTAGTTTCAATTCCATCTTTCCCTGGCATATTGATGTCCATCAAAACAAGATCAAAAGTGTCAGTCTTTATTTTTTCAATGGCAATATCGCCGCTTTCAGCAATATCAGAAACTATCCCGTGATTTTCAAGTATCTTCTTCGTCACAATTTGGTTGATACGGTTGTCGTCTACCACAAGTATCCTTTTGCCATTCAAAATGCTGTTATCGTCCAGTATTTTGTTTTGAAGTAAGTGTTTCAAAATTTGAAAGCTTAACGTAAAACTAAAAGTAGATCCTTTACCTTGTTTGCTTTTTAGCTTGATGGAAGAGTTTGAAGCCTCCAGCAATTTTTTCACGATAGTAAGACCAAGCCCTGTGCCTTGTATTTTGTAATCGTCGGAATCTACTTGTTGGAATTCTTCAAAAATAGCTTTCTGTTTTTCTTTTGGAATACCAATACCTTGATCCTTAATGCTGAAATTTATGGTCACTTCATTTTCAGAAATTGATTCTTCTTGAGCCGAAATATAGATATTGCCATTAGCAGTAAATTTTATGGCGTTGCCCACTAAATTCATCAGAATTTGCGAAAGACGCACGCGGTCACCAATAATTGTATGGGGAATATTTTCTGAAATATCTACGTGCAGTTTGTTTTTATTCTGAACCAAAGCATATTGAAAAGACGAAACAATAGATTGGACCAAATCCTTTAAATCAAAGGGCACTTTCATTTCCTCAAGCGTGTTCGATTCTAGTTTGCTTATTTGAAGCACATCATTTATAAGCGCCAAAAGATAGTCTGCCGAAAATTTTAAATTCTTCAGATCCGCCTGATGATTTTTGAGCGATTCGTCTTCCAAAAGCACAGAACTCAAACCAATAACACCATAGAGCGGAGTTCGCAATTCGTGGCTGACTGTTGAAAAGAACTTGCTCTTTGCCAAAGCCAGTTTTTCTGATTTCTCCTTTGCTTTTAAATATTGTTGGTTTTTTTCTTTTAAGGTAAGGGTCAGTTTTTTTCTTCCTCTGTGTGATATATAAAGTATTATCAAAAATAACCCCATTAATAGGGCTGCTCCAATAAAAAAGTAAAGCAGAATGTTGCTTAGCAAAGCTTTTTCTGAAATTAATTTTTTTTCTAGTTCTGCTTGGCGTGCCTGTTTTTTATATTCGTTAACGCTAAACTGGGCAGCTGCGTTCTGAATAGCCATTAGGCGTTCTTTTTCAAATTGGAGTGCTGAGAGACTATCAAATTTTTTCCGCACCAAAAAAGCCTCTTTAAAATCTCCAATATCAAAAAGAGCGTTACTATATTCTTTGTATGCTTCAATTAAATTGTCATCAATATAATTTCCTTTTTCCCCAAAATCGATAGCCTCTTTAAAGTTTATAATCGCATCTTTTGGTTTGTTTGAATGAAGGTTCAATTTGCCCTGCAGTAAATTCATCTCGGTTGTTAGGCCCTTAAAATCCATAGCGTCTATTCCCTGTTGTGCTTTACTGAAATAGAGCTGGGCCTTTTTTTGGTCGCCTTGGTTAAGATATGATTCGGATAGATTATAATAGACCATGGATGCTTCCAAAGTATCCTTTCTTTTTAACGAAAGTGGCAATGCTTTTTCAAAAAAAGAAAGGGCAGAATCGTGTTTTTTTTCGGCCAAATAAAGCGCTCCCATAAAATTATAGGCTCGGGCTATTATAAATTCATCTTTTGATTTTTCTGCAAACTCTAAATAGACATTTGCATAATCGTGGGCATTCTTAAAATCTTTAAGGTATAAAAAAGAAGCCCCCATCATATATCTGGAATAAAAAGCTGCATCAATATCGCCAATACGTTCAGCAAATTTTATATTGTCAATGGAGGTAAATATTACAGAGTCGTATTTTCCTTCAAACAGCATATAATCTGTTCGGTCCTGCATTGTTTTCAATGAATCTTTAAGCGCTGCAAACTCTTGCTCGTTCTGAACTGAAATAGTGTCTTGGCTATTTTGCGCAAATCCTATTAAGGAAAGAAACAGTATTACGAAGCGTAAATATTTCAACATTCGGGGAGGTTCAAAATAGGTTTTTTAAAGAGCACTAAAATAACATATTATAATGAAATTCCTACACTAAACCATTTTCCTTAATTTTAAAAAATTAATGAACAACAAATTTAGAAAAGCTAATAGTTTATATTTTGGTTAGAGAAAGAAAGTCTTTAAATTCTTGCAATAAAAATTTATCTTTAGATACTAAATCACAAACCATGAAGTATTTACTTTTTATCGTTAGTCTTTTTTCAGTTTCATCCATTAATGCGCAAACCATGAAACCCAATGATCCCTTAGCACATACTTTTTCAGTAGTGGCGCGTGATGCCAAAACTGGGGAAATGGCCGTGGCAGTTCAAAGCCATTGGTTTAGTGTAGGAACTGGTGTTTCGTGGGGCGAAGCAGGCGTGGGCGTTGTTGCAACCCAATCGTTTACCAACAGATCATTCGGTATCCGCGGGTTAGAATTGCTGAAAGAAGGAAAAACTCCTCAAGAAACATTGAACATTTTGTTGAGCGATGATGAAGGCCGTGATTTCAGGCAAGTTGCTATTTTGGACAAACAGGGAAGGGTTGCTACACATACAGGTAAAAGCTGTATAGACTATGCAGGTCACGCCAATGGTGAAAATTTTTCGGTACAGGCAAATATGATGCTGAACGATAAAGTAGTTCCAGCAATGGAAAAAGCTTGGAAAGAGCACGCCGAAATGCCTTTGGCCGAAAGAATGGTTGTTGTGTTGCAAGCTGCGCAAAATGCTGGAGGTGACATTCGCGGAAAACAATCTGCCGCGTTACTAATTGTTGCACCCGAAGCTACCACAGAGCCGTGGAACGACAAACTTTTAGACTTGCGCGTTGATGATTCAGAAGATCCTATAATGGAAATTGATAGGCTTTTAAAAGTGTTTCGCGCCTACGAACATATGAACCAAGGCGATCTATATGTTGAAAAGAATGAAATGAAAAAAGCCATGGAAGAATACAATGCGGCTATGAAAATGTTTCCAGAAAATTTGGAAATGCAGTATTGGACAGCAATAACTTTGGCGAATGATAAACAAATTGAACGCGCTGCTGAAATGCTTCAGAATATTTATAAAAAGGATGAAAATTGGAGGGAGCTTACAAGGCGTTTGCCCAAAGTGAGCTTACTGAATGTTTCAGAAAAAGATTTGAAAGAATTGCTTAAGTAAGTTTTAACACTTTCATTTTCAATATATTTTCATTAAAAACGTTTTCAAATAAATCAGTCTGGATTTATGCGAAAACAATTTATCTTTTTACTTTTTGTATGCCTTGGATTTAGTTCCAATGCACAGATAGGCGCTGTAATTGGAAAAGATAATCGGCATAAAGAATATATTCCCTCAAAAAACAAAGCATCTTTTTCAACTTCAAAACTCGCTTATGCGATTACAAAAGATGCGAAGTCTGACAAGGATAAAGTTTTTGCAATCTATAAATGGATAGCTTCCAATATTTCTTATGACAACGAGTTACGACTAAGTTCAAAGCTTCAAAATGAATTTTATACTTCCGAAGAAAATGTAATAAAGAAAGCTTTGGAGCGAAAAATGGCTCTTTGCGGTGGTTTTGCTTTTCTTTTTAAAAGCCTCTGTGAAGATGTTGGCGTTCCTGCAGAAGTGGTCCATGGGTTCACAAAAGATTATTCTGTGAAAATTCAAAAAAACAAAAAACCGAACCATACTTGGAGTGCCGTAAGGTTAAATGGGCAATGGCAATTGCTTGACATTACTTGGGCCATAAGTTATGGCACTAACAATAAGGCAGATGATTTTTGGTTCTTAACGAAACCTACAGATTTTATTCTTTCCCACTTTCCTGAAGAGCGTAAATGGACATTGTTGGGGAATCCCATTTCGTTTTCAGAGTTTCAAAAACAATCTGTAAAATAAAAAACCTCCACATTTCTGTGAAGGTTTTTCAGTTTTATCAAACAAGGTTAATACTATGCCTCAGCGTTTGGAACGATGGAAACGTAGCTCTTGTTATCTTTCTTTTTGGTAAATTTAACCAAACCATCCACTTGTGCGTGCAAGGTATGATCTTTACCACCATATACGTTTTCACCTGGGTGATGCGTATATCCTCTTTGTCTTACGATGATATTTCCTGCAATAGCAGCCTGTCCACCGAAAATCTTAACGCCAAGACGTTTCGATTCTGATTCGCGACCGTTTTTGGAACTACCAACTCCTTTTTTGTGAGCCATGGTTTATACTTTTTAATTAATGATTTCGATTATTTGTTTTTAAGCAATTCTTTCGCTTGCTTAACCCAGTCTTCGGCTTCAATCTTATCGCGGGTAATACCGTCGATAGCTGAAAGCTCTTCGCGGTCTGCAGCTTTAAGTTTGCTTATTTGCTCCCAAGTGTAAATGCCTACTTCGTTAAGTTTCGCTTCATACGCTGGGCCAATACCGTTGATGAGTTTCAAGTCATCAGCTTCTGCTTTTGTAGCTGTGCCGATACTGTGAAGTACTTTATCGATGTTCATTTCGATACTAGCATCTTCAGCGCGGTGCTCTGCACGTGTTACAAGGTTTTCGCTAACTTCAACTTCTTTTTTGGCTTTTGCTTTTGGCTCTGCTTTTTTAGTTTCAGCTTTAGCGGCTGGCTTGGTTTCTTTTTTTGGAGCAGCTGTTGCTGTGTCAACCTTAGCTTTAGCGGGGGTTGATTTAGCTTCTTCCTTTTCTTTCTTGCCTCCTGAGGCAACGATGCTTTCGATTACAATTTCAGAAAGATATTGACGGTGACCGTTTTTCTTACGGAAACCTTTTCTTCTTTTCTTTTTGAATACAATAACCTTGTCACCTTTTAGGTGTTTTACGACTTTAGCTCCTATTAGAGCGCCGTCTATAGCCGGGGCGCCAATGGTAATATTGTCTCCGTCACCAATAAGAAGTACATTGTCAAAAGACACTTTTTTACCTTCTTCTACTGGCAAACGATTGACAAAAACCTTTTGGTCTTTTGCAACTTTTACTTGCTGCCCTGCTATCTCTACAATTGCGTACATAGCGAATCGTTTATAAATTAGTTAAACTTAAATTTCCCTAACGTTTGCGGTGGCTTTGGCCTCCGAAGCAAACAAGGTTTGCGTAGGGGGCTGCAAATATAATTTTTAAAAAGGAAACAACAAAGTATTTTTTATTTAATCTTTTCAGAACCAATTGCCCAAGTATTGAAAGGTTTTGTATTTTCTGAACACTGAACACTGAACACTGAATTTATTTCAAGGTATTCCTGTTTCCATCTTGAGTGTTCCAAGAATTTTTGAGAAGTTGCATAAAAGCAAGCGTTAAAACCAAGGTAGTGGCAAAGCCCATGATCAATAATGAAATGAGTAGCATAAGTGTGCCTAAGTCATATTCAAGATTCCAGGCGTCCATAATATTTGCGGCAAATTCAGTATCAATTTGATACATATAGATTGCCATAAACACGGTAAAAATGATTGATGCAATACCTCCGGAAAGCAGGCCAACCTCAAATCCCTTTTCATATTTGAAATTGTTTTTTCTAGCGCTATATTTTTTCATCGCCATATATAAACCTGCACCATAAATCAGTCCATTTACTGCACTCAAAACGGGATATTGATGCAACCCAATAACTTTTAAAAGAAGAAAATATGCAATTAAAATTACTGCAATCCAAATACCGTAACGTGAATATACTTTGAACATAGTTGTTAGTTTTAACAGTCAAAAGTTACAAAATCTTGCTGAACCATTTGTGAATTTTTGTCAACTTTTTTGAATGAAGGGTGAAACAACTTTATTCCCAAGTGATTGTTTCCATCAATTTCCGGATGTCTTCCCGAAGATAAACCACGGCAGGATAGATGGAATCGAAGTTGGGTTTGGCATCAAAATACAAAGCGCCGTTCAGAAAATGGTTGATGCTGTCGGTTGCGTAAAATTCAGCTTGGGTGGCGGCGTTTCCGTTTATCATATAAAACATTCCATACACTTTTTTGTCTGGGTTAACAAAAGGTTGTTCGGGAATGCTATTGGCTTTTATGGTGTGGTCGTAAGCCAATTTTTGTGCGTCCTGCAATAAAGAATCCAGATTATTATTTCGAATATCTTGATAGGTCAAATACAAAGTTGCTTTCATATTTGGGTAATATATATTGGTGCCACAACGTTTCTTTTTAACCATTGTGGCGTTTTCGTTCATAGAAAAGTTATAGGGGCAATCCGTTTCAACAGTACGGTATTCTGGTTTTGGATAGTCTAACCTAAGCATTGCAGAAGGCTTGACCAAAACATCATCTTCGCAGGAAGTAAGGATGAAAAGGCTTGAAAGGAAAAGGAAGATTAGGCTATTTATTTTCAATGATAAGTTTTATTTGTTTGATGCGCTTGCCCTCAAACGCTTCAATAGTAAACGCATAATTGTGGAAGGATATTACTTCGTTCTTTTTCGGAAACCCTTTTGAAACCTCCAAAAGAAATCCGGCCACGGTTTCTGCTTCGCCTTTTTCGTCCTCAAAAAGGTCTGGGTCTTCGGGTTTTATTACTTTATAAAAATCTTTCAAGGGTGTTTTTCCTTCAAAAACAAAAGTGTTGTCGTCCAATTTTGAAAAAACCAAATCCTCATCGTCAAACTCATCGCTAATTTCGCCCACAATTTCCTCAATAATATCTTCCAAAGAAATTAAACCGCTGGTGCCGCCATATTCATCAACCACGATGGCGAGGTGCATTTTCATTTGCTTGAACTCATTGAGCAAATCATCCAATTTTTTGTTTTCGGGAACAAAATAGGCGTCGCGTTTCAAGATTTTCCAATCAAGAATTTTTCGGTCCGTGTACGGAATCAAATCTTTCACATAAAGAATTCCCGTAATATTGTCGATACTATCTTTGTAAACAGGAATTCGCGAATAACCCTTTTGGATAATTTCCGGCAGAATTTCTTTGAAGGGCTGATCTTCGTTTAACGCAAAAATATCCATTCGGTTTTTCATCACCTGTTTGGTATCAGTATTTCCGAAGGTTACAATGCCTTGCAAAATTTTCTGTTCTTCGTGTGTGGTATCTTTATTTGAAAGCTCCAAAGCCTGTGAAAGGTGGTCCACGCTCATGTTTGATCTCTGCTTGCCGTATTTCGCATGTAAATAAAGTGTAGCTGAACGCATTGGCAAACTGATTGGCGAAAGTAACGTGTCCAAAATATTTAACGGCTGCGCCATAAAAACAGCAAACGAAACGCGGTTCCGGTTTGCATAAACTTTTGGAAGAATTTCACCAAAAAGCAAAATAAAGAAAGTTACAACGCCCACTTCAACAATGAAGCGAACATCAATACCGAAAAAATTTGATTCAATGCCAGAAAAAAGTCCATCGCTCATAGAATCGAAAAGCAGCACGATGGCAATGTTTATAAAATTGTTCGCAACCAATATCGTGGCCAACAACTTTTTTGGTCTTGAAAGCAACCGCTGGACAATTCCCAGTTTTTTTGCGATAGCTTTTTCCCCGTTTGTCTCAAAATCTGAAGGTGTCAATGAAAAGAATGCAACTTCAGCCCCGGAAATAACGGCAGAGCAGAATAGCAAAACGAAGATTAAAACGCCGCTTGTTATTTGGGTAAAGTCCAAAACGGCAAAAAAGAATAAACCAGGGGGCTCTGTGTCCAATTTATTGGGTTTAGTTAAACATTAAAAAGGAAGATCGTCCTCTTCTTCAGAAACTGAATTGTTGTTTTGCTGTTCTACTGAAGGCTGAGGTTTCTGGTTATTTTGCCCAGAACTGTTATTTGAAGCACTATTGCTTTCGCCCTTTGGTGTCAAAAAAGTGAAATCTGTGCAATGTATTTCTGTACTGTATCTGTCCAAACCTTTGTCGTCCTGCCATTTGCGGGTTTTTAGGCGGCCTTCAATATAGACCATGTCACCCTTTTTCAAGTATTTTTCACAGATTTCAGCAGCTTTGTTGCGTACTACAATATTGTGCCACTCTGTGTTAGTTACACGTTCGTTGGTTGTTTTGTTTGTATAGGTTTCGTTGGTGGCAATCGGGAAACGGCCCAAGCTGTTTCCGCCTTCAAAATAATGCATTTTCACATCATCACCGGTATGCCCAATCAGCATTACTTTGTTCAGTGTTCCACTCATAATTGTTTCTTTTTCATTTTGTGCAAAGGTAGATTTTGCGTTTTAAATATAGTCAATTTTTAAATTTTTATATGAATTGATTTCTTACTGTAATATTTAAAGTACGGAAAATCAATAATTCTCGAAAAACTCTGAAACAAAATCCGCAATTAAAACGGGTACTGCATAATTGCCAATTTCTGAAACAGGAACAGCCGTTTCCGTTTCTCCAGAAGTTTCAATAATCCAAAAACGAGTGTGGAGATGTTGGTGTGAAAGTTTGTGTATTAATTGCTTTTCATTGAATAGCGAAATGTTTTCAATATTTAAATTTTTGGAGAAATCTTCAAACTGTTGAAGTTTTTGTAATGCGGAAAGATTTATTTCTTCGGAAGTTTCAATTAGCGGAAATTCATAAAGTTTATGCCAAATACCTTTTCCCGTGCGCTGTTGAAGGATTGTCCGCTCATTTTCAGAAAAAATAACCAAATAGTTGAAATATCTGTTTTTAACAGGTTTCGCTTTTATTTTCACAGGAAGTAACGCAACTTTTTTCTGTTGAAATGCCACACAACCGTCATTGAAAATGCAGTTTTCGCAATCTGGATTTTGCGGTACACAGAAGCGAGCGCCAAACTCCATAATAGCTTGGTTAAAAGTGCCGGGTTGTTTTTTGTCAATCAACTGTTGGGCCAGCTGCTTAAATTCTTTTTGCCCAGCGGTTGTATTAATAGGAGTGAAAATTCCAAAAAAACGTGAAAGCACACGATAAACATTCCCATCCACCACCGCTTCGGTCTGGTTGAAAGAAATACTGGCAATGGCGCTGGCGGTATAATCTCCCACACCTTTCAGTTTTATTAGATCTTTGTAATTGTTTGGAAATGTGCCGTTCATTTCATCCGAAACCATTTTTGCAGTGGCATGCAAGTTTCGTGCGCGTGAATAATAGCCCAAACCTTGCCAAAGTTTTAAAACATCATCTTCGGGAGCGTTTGCCAAATCCTCCACTTTTGGATAGGCTTCAATAAACTTTAAATAGTAGGGTAAACCTTGCAAAACACGGGTTTGTTGAAGCATGATTTCTGAAAGCCAAATGTAATATGGGTTCACTGTATTTCGCCACGGCAATTCACGTTTGTTCTGTAAATACCACAAAATGAGTTTATTGGAAAAATGAGGCGCTATATTAGGCATTGGGTAAAATTAATCTATATACCTTTAAATTTTAAAGGATTAAGGTTTGAATTATTGATTTTAAAATATGTATATTTGCGGTCTCTAAAAAAAAATCTAGTAAAAGAATAATTAATTAAAATTTAAAAGTAATGACGAAAGCAGATATAGTAGCAAAGATTTCAGAAAAATTAGGAATGGAAAAGAATGAAGTTCAAGCTACAGTTGAAACCTTTATGGATGAAGTGAAAAATTCATTAGAAGGTGGTGACAACGTTTATTTAAGAGGTTTTGGAAGTTTTATTATTAAAACAAGAGCTGAAAAGACTGGAAGAAACATTTCAAAAAACACAACCATTAAAATACCAGCCCACAATATTCCGGCTTTTAAACCTGCAAAGATTTTTGTTGAAGGTGTAAAAACAAACGTGGACGTAAAATAATAATAATAACCCGTCCTGATTTTCAGGACATTAATAAAAGACTTTAGTATGCCAAGTGGTAAAAAAAGAAAAAGACATAAGGTAGCGACACACAAGCGCAAGAAGAGACGCCGCGCTAACCGCCACAAAAAGAAAAAGTAGTTTCTAAACTACTTTTTCTGTTTTAAAAGTGTTTCGGAAATTGTATCTTTTTAGTGCTATTTCCGAATAAAACAAACGAAAAATCGTTCTTTGAAAATGAGATTGCAGCAGCTTACTTTTGGTTTTGGTGCAGTTTCGCCGGGTTTTTACATAAAACCTGTGAAAAATATTGTTTAATTAGTCCGCCTTGGCGGGCAACAAAATTAATGTAACGTGAACTACGAATTATTTATTAGGTCCGGTTCACAAGAAGTTGATTTTGCCCTTTTAAAGGATGGAAAACTTATAGAACTTCACAAAGAAGAAGAAGGTAATAATTTTACGGTAGGCGACATATTTCTCGCCAAAATCCGCAAAACAGTTCCTGGGCTTAACGCCGCTTTTGTGAATGTGGGCTACGAGAAAGATGGTTTTTTACACTATCACGATCTGGGTCCAAAAGTGCTTTCACAATTGAAATTTGTTAAAAGCGCTAGTTCAGGTAAATTAAAGGATTATTCCTTAAATAATTTTCCATTCGAAAAAGAGATTGATAAGCATGGCAACTTAAATGATGCCTTAAAAAGCAATCAATCCATCTTGGTTCAAATTGTAAAAGAACCCATATCCACCAAAGGACCACGTATTAGTTCCGAGTTATCTATAGCCGGGAGATATATTGTTTTGGTTCCGTTTTCAGACCGTGTTTCTGTTTCACAAAAAATAGAAAGCAACGAAGAAAAAGACAGGTTAAAACGCTTGATAACGAGCATAAAACCCAAAGGATTTGGCGTAATTATACGCACCGTAGCCGAGGGCAAAAAAGTAGCAGAACTGGACAAAGATTTACAAAACCTTACCGAACGCTGGACAGCGATGTGTAAGAAGCTACAAGGGGCGCACCACCCTTCAAAAGTGCTAAGCGAGCTAAACAGGGGAGCATCTATCATCCGCGATATGTTCAACGATTCATTTTCTGCAATACATATTGACGATGAGACCCTATACTTGCAAATAAAAGATTATGTGCAGGAAATTGCACCAAAAAAAGACAATATCGTAAAGTTCTATGATTCCAATGTTCCAATGTTTGAGAAATTCGGCATTGAACGGCAAATCAAGACTTCCTTCGGAAAGACAGTATCAGGTAGCAAAGGAGCCTATTTGGTTATTGAACACACCGAAGCAATGCACGTGATAGACGTGAACAGTGGTAACCGAAGCAACAAGCAAAAAACACAAGAAGGCACAGCGCTGGAAGTGAACATGATTGCAGCCACCGAGGTGGCAAGACAGCTAAGGTTGCGCGATATGGGCGGTATTATTGTGATAGATTTTATTGACTTGGCGAATGCCAATCACCGTAAACAACTCTACAACCACCTTCGCGACGAGATGAAGGACGATAGGGCAAAACACAAAATACTTCCGCCGAGCAAATTCGGGTTGATACAAATAACCCGTCAACGCGTTAGGCCAGAAATGAACATCAAAACCCGTGAAGAAGATCCAAATGCAAATGGAACCGGGGGTGATGAAAATGGCGAAATTGAAGCGCCAATTATTGTTATCAACAGAATTAATGAAGAGGTAAAACGCCTTTTCACAAAAGACTATAAAAAGATAACGTTAAACACGCATCCTTTTATAGCGGCCTTTTTAACAAAAGGATTCCCAAGTGTGCGTACCAAATGGTTTTTGGAGCACAAAAAATGGGTAAAAATTCAACCTCGCGATGCGTATACGTATCTCGAATATCATTTCAACGACAAAGACGGTGAATTGATAAAATAACCAAAACCCCTTTTGAAGGTTTACTTCGGAAGGGGTTTTTTTATTTGCTGTGGATGCTATTGATGCTATGGATACTGTTGTTACTATTGTCTTGGTTCTTTATTCTTGGAGCGCAGCGGTCTTGGTTCTTTTCTGCGGAAGTAAAAAGTTTTATCTTCACCTAAATATTTAAAATCGCAAGTTGAACACCCAAAAATCATACACTGTTGACGAAGCTACTAAACGAATGGAGCGTTATTGCGCCTATCAAGAGCGCTGCCATAAAGAGGTTCATCAAAAATTGCATGAAATGCGGATGATTCCAGTGGCAGTGGACCGAATAATTGACCACTTGCTACGAAATAATTTCTTGAACGAGACAAGGTTTGCGCAGGCTTTTGCCCGAGGAAAATTCAGGACAAAAAAGTGGGGCAGGACTAGAATAGTGAATGAATTAAAGCGACGCGAAATCTCAAAATACAACATCCAGATTGCCTTAAAGGAGATACCCGATGCTGAATATTACAAAACCTTTGAGGCTTTGGCAGAAAAGCGAATGCAGCAATTGGTTTCAGAAAAAAATCTGCAAAAAAAACGAAAGAAATTGGCGGACTATCTTTTTTATCGGGGGTGGGAGAGTGAGTTGGTTTATGGGAAAGTTGGGGAGGTAAAATAGAGTCCAAAAGCAATAATGGAAAGAGTTCGTTTTAATTGAATATTTTCACATATTCAGGAAACCAGTATTGTTTACCTCGTTTAGCGCCGGTTAACTCTTTAATAATTTCTAGTTGCTCAAGTTCTGATATTAATTTATATACTGAAGGCATTGATAAATTGGTTATTGATTGAACTTTTTGAGCATCAACCAAGGGGTGTTGGTACATATGGTTTATAACATTTCTCCCATTATTCATCCTGCTTCCCAGTTTCTGAAGCTTTTCATCGACTTCTTTTTGCAATTTTAAAATTTGGTCAAATGTTTCGATGCTACTTTTTGCTGTTTCAATTACTCCAACAAGGAAGAATTTAAACCATTGTTGTATATCGTTTTTCTCTCTAACTTTTGTTAGGTTATCATAATATAAAGTTCTGTTTCTTTCGAAAAAGTCTGATAGATATAAAATAGGTTTTTTTAGCATTTTCTTTTCTACCAAATATAGGGTTATCATCAACCTTCCAACTCTACCGTTACCATCTAAGAATGGGTGTATAGTTTCAAATTGATAATGGATAAGTGCAATCTTTAATAAGTCTGGGAAAATAATTTCTTCATTATGAGCGAAATTTTCTAAATCACCCATTAAATTTTCTATTTCCGATTTGTTTGGGGGAATGAATACAGCGTCTGAAATTGATGCGCCACCAATCCAATTCTGACTACTTCTAAATTCTCCAGGTATTTTATGTTTACCTCGAACTCCTTGAAGAAGAATTTTATGTGTTTGTTTTATTAATCTTGAAGAAAATGGAATTTCTTCTAATCTTTTTATAGCTGTATTTAATGCTTCTATATAGTTTTGAACTTCTTCCCAATCATCTCTCTTTTCTTCCGCAATATCTATTTTACTTTGTAATGCTTCAGCGATATTCGTTTTGGTGCCTTCTATCTTGCTTGATTGGGTCGCTTCCTTTAAAACGTGCATACTGATAAATAAGTCGATATTTGGAATGTATTCAGAATACATATCCAATCTTCCTAATTCTCTATCAGCTTTACTTAATAGGGTAATAACTCCTATATCATCGAGAGACCATTGTCTATTAATTCCCTCAGGAATAAAGCTTTTAAAGCTACCTTGACTTATATATATACCAGAATTAAAGTTTTTCATCTTCTTTTTTGTCAAATATAGTTTTTATTTAAGAAAATACGCAAAAACTTAATTAACAAAATATGCTATTTAAATAAAAGCACATATAATTAAATAAAAGAGCTTTAATTCATTGTTCGCACTCTTATTTTTAAAGTAGCTGTTTTATAATTAAAAAAATTAAAACATTTGAGGCCTTAGCAGAAAAGCGATTACAACATTTGGTTTCAGAAAAAAATATTCAGAAAAAACGAAAGAAATTGGCAGATTATCTTTTTTATCGGGGGTGGGAGAGTGAGTTGGTTTATGGGAAGGTTGGGGAAGTTTCGAAATAATATTAAATATTAAACGAAGCCCCAACATTCACCGAAACCTGATTGTGCAGTTTATCAGCTGGCGCTAACGCATCTGTATTATATTTGGAAATGGGAACGTTCACTTCCGTGAAAATTCCAAAACCACTTGTGAAAAAATACCGAGCGCCCAAATGACCGCCAAAGTTTTTTAAGCTGGCGTAAAGTCCGGGATACACATCAAAGTTTTCATCAACATTAATGACATTTCCGAGGTTTGCGTTGAAGCGTACTCTAAAATCAAAACGGTCCTCAAATTTTGCAAATGGCTCTTTATCGCCATCATCGTTTGTAATTTTATCAATTCCCAAAAGATAGGAAGAGGCTACTCCCAGCGAAATGTTTTCGCCCACACCAAAATCGAGACTTCCCATAATTCCCGTACCGTTATTTTGAAAATTGGCGCCAACTTGGAATTTCACATCGCCTTTACCAGAAAAAGCTTGAGCGAAAGTTACCTGTAAACAAAGGAGTGCGATTATAGCTATGAATAACTTCATCTTGAAAAATTTTAAAAGAAAGATACTGAATTATTAAGAAATTAAAGCGCTTTGTTGGTGCGAACAACTGCTTGTTCGTTTTTCCAATCAATCCATTTTTGGCCTTTTAGCTTTCGCATAAATTGATCAAAATAGCGCATAAAGGCGATATTGTAAACGGCTTTTGCCAAGTTTTTTGGATTTCTGGCGATTGCCCGCAAACTCATTGAAAATCCCGGCGTAATGTAACGCATATAATGCCAGTAGCCTTCGGGCATATATAAAACGTTTCCGTGCTCCAAATTTGCCTTGTAGCCTTTTGCTTCCTTTAATGCAGGCCATTTATTGTAATCTGGGTTGTGAAAGTCTATATCTTCCCGTGTGATTAAAGAATGTGGAATTTTGTATAAGTAATTGTTTTGTTTTTGGTCAAAAAGTATCACTTCCTTTTTTCCTTCAAAGTGAAAATGGAAAATATTTGCCAGATCAATATCGTAATGCATGAAAGTATAGGAATCTTTTCCACCGAAAAAAAGCATTGGCAGGCCTTTCATTAATTTAAGACCAAAATCTGGATAGTCAAAATCGTTTTGAAGCTGTGGAACTTCCTTTAAAATATTCCAAAGAAAGATGCGGTATTTGGTTGGTTCCTTTTTCAGAAGTTCCACATAATCGCGCATTTTCATCTTGGCATGCGGCTGGTTGAATCCATCTTTATGGCTCACTGGGCGATTGTCATACAGCGGCACCATTATATCTCCGGCAACATCGGCCATATAATCAAGGTCCCATTTTTTAAATGCAGGCCACTCCTCTAAAAACCTTTCAATAATAACGGGCTTTTGGGGCTTAAAATAATTTTTTAGAAATTCTTCTTTGGTAATGGTTTTTACCCTATCTATTTGCTGTAGTCGCATAATTTTCTTGAACACGCAAATTTACAAATCTCAGTGTATTGTTTGAGCCAATGTTAATATAACTTTAAGGATTTAAATAAAACAAAAATCCCAAACTCCTATTTAAGGAATTTGGGATTTAATATTTTGGATTTTTCAGCAGTTTAATCTGCCAAAACCATTACACGATTGTTGTTGCACTCTACGGTTCCTCCTGAAATTTGCAGCACCCATTTCCCGTCTTCTTGGGTGAATTTATTCTGAAAAGCTTCCGCAATTGTTGGATTTCCTTTAAACTTCACCTTTCCTTTCTGCAAAACAGAAACAATAGGAGCGTGGTTGTTCAGCATTTGGAATTCGCCTTCCACACCCGGAACGGTTATGCTTTCTACTTCTCCAGCAACTAAGGATGCTTCGGGGGTTACTATTTCTAAGTACATATTTTTTAGTTGTTTGTTGTTAGTTGATAGTTGTTGGGAGTTCCTGTCAACCAACAACTATCAACCATTAACCAATTTAAACTTCAGCAAGCATTTTCTCGCCAGCGGCTACTGCTTCCTCGATGGTTCCTTTAAGGTTGAAGGCAGCTTCCGGAAGGTGATCCAGTTCGCCATCCATAATCATATTGAAACCTTTTATTGTCTCTTTAATATCAACCAAAACTCCTGGAATACCAGTAAACTGCTCTGCAACGTGGAAAGGCTGTGAAAGGAAACGCTGTACACGACGTGCGCGACCTACTGCCAATTTATCGTCCTCAGAAAGTTCTTCCATCCCAAGAATCGCGATAATATCCTGTAATTCTTTATAACGCTGTAATAGCTCTTTTACTTTTTGTGCACAACCGTAATGCTCTTTGCCCAAAACAGCTTCAGAAAGGATTCGAGAAGTAGAATCCAATGGATCCACTGCTGGATAAATACCAAGCTCAGCAATTTTACGTGAAAGTACGGTTGTAGCATCCAAGTGGGCAAACGTTGTTGCCGGTGCTGGATCCGTTAAATCATCCGCAGGTACGTAAACCGCCTGTACCGAAGTAATGGAACCTCTTTTTGTTGAAGTAATACGTTCTTGCATCGCGCCCATCTCTGTTGCCAAAGTTGGTTGGTAACCCACCGCTGAAGGCATACGCCCAAGAAGTGCAGAAACCTCTGAACCTGCTTGCGTAAAACGGAAAATGTTATCTACGAAGAAAAGCACGTCTTTCCCTTGTCCTTCACCAGCTCCATCACGGAAATACTCAGCAATTGTCAAACCTGAAAGTGCCACACGTGCACGTGCTCCAGGTGGCTCGTTCATCTGTCCGAACACGAAAGTAGCTTTGGATTCTTTCAGAGCTGTTTTATCAACTTTTGAAAGATCCCATCCGCCATTTTCCATAGAGTGCATAAAGTCATCACCGTATTTAATAATACCAGACTCAAGCATTTCGCGAAGCAAATCGTTCCCTTCACGAGTACGTTCACCTACACCAGCGAAAACTGAAAGACCACCGTGACCTTTCGCGATATTGTTAATCAACTCTTGAATAAGTACCGTTTTACCAACACCAGCACCGCCGAATAGACCAATTTTACCACCTTTTGCATAAGGCTCAATAAGGTCAATTACTTTAATACCTGTGAAAAGAACTTCGGTAGAAGTTGAAAGATCTTCAAATTTTGGTGCATCACGGTGAATTGGAAGACCGTTGTCGCCAGCTTTTGGCAAGTTTCCGATACCATCAATAGCATCACCAATTACGTTGAAAAGTCGACCGTAAACCTCCTCGCCGATTGGCATTTGGATTGGTGCTCCGGTGGCAACGGCATCTACTCCGCGGCTAAGACCGTCAGTGGAATCCATTGATATGGTGCGCACCATGTTTTCACCAATGTGAGATTGAACTTCAAGAACCAAAAGGTTTCCGTGGTTATCAACTTCCAACGAGTCGTATATTTTTGGAAGTTCCGATCCGCTATCAAACGCAACGTCAACTACCGGGCCAATAATCTGTGCAACTTTTCCTATGCTTTGTGACATGAGTAACTGTTTATTTTATAGTTATCTAAGGGTGAAAAAACCACCCCTGTTTTGAACGGTGCAAAGATAGTTTTTTCTGAATGAAATTTGCAACCCCAATCTTTAAAAAAATGGAGATTTTTATGAAAAATTCTAACAGGTTTTCCTTCTACACTGAAATTAGCTTCAAAGGATACGTAAAAACGTGTTAGGCTAAGTTAAATCAAAGCTTTTCACACAACCCACGAACTTCTTTAGCAAAAAGCTCAATTATCTTTTTCTGAAGTTTATCGTCTTTGGAAATGCTACGTCCATCAATTTCAACAATAGGTGTAAGTTCGCCCATAGTGCCCGTTGCAAAAACTCCATCGGCATTGTAGAATTGGGAAAGCGTGATGTCTGCTTCGGTGATTTCGATGTTATTTTTTTCGCACATTTCCATTACGGAATTTCGTGTGATTCCGGGAAGGCAGGCGTGTGCAAAGGGCGTAAAAACCTTTGCGTTTTTTACCATAAAAAGGTTGCTGCCGTTGAGTTCGGCTATAAAACCGCGGTCGTCCAGCATTAATCCGGCGTCTTTTCCGGCAACGTTTGCCTGAATTTTTGCAATTATATTATTGAGCAAATTGTTGTGGTGGATTTTACTATCCAAAAACTGCGGGGAATTTCGGCGCTGGCTGGTGCTTATCACTTTTATGCCTTGATTATTATCGTAAACCAAAGGTTTCCATTCTGCCAAAACAATCAAACAGGAACCGTTTTGGTTAAGCCGCGGATCCATGCCGCTGGTTATTTTTTCGCCCCGCGTCAACGTCAAACGGATATGAGTTTCATCCGTCATTCCGTTGGCATCGAGCGTTTGTTTTATGGCTTTTTTGATGAATTCTTTAGAAGGAATATCGGCAAACATCAATGTTTTCGCTGATTCTTGTAAACGGGTTAAATGTTTATCCAAACAAACCACGCCTTCTGGATAAACACGCAATCCTTCCCAAACAGCATCGCCGCCTTGCACGGAACTATCAAAAACCGAAACTTTTGCTTCGCTGCGCGGGTATAGTTTGTCTTTTATAAATACTTGGATTTTGTCGTTTTTGGGGTTGGATTTTTGAAGCATTTTTTGAGTTATGAGTTATGAGTTATGAGTTATGAGTTGGCTTCGCGTTTGGCGGCTAAGATAAGGGCTTCGCTATTATTTGCTAA
>JBBQUI010000010.1:0-30403 GCA_038212575.1 Flavobacteriales bacterium | reverse complement strand
AAATAGACGAATGGACTCAGCAATATTTAGGCGAAAAACCCGAAGATGCTTCCATAATTTTAGGTGATGCTGCTTATAATAAATACGGAACCAATTTTAGTTATGCAGCAGAGGCTCCAGAAAAAAACATTCCAGATTTTGTAGTGATTTTGGAAGAAGATTCTTTGGTTGAAAACATTCGGAATGTACGTTTCACAATTGTTCCAAAACGTAAAGCGAATAAAATAGATTTGTACAGCGTCGAGAACACGTCCTTTAAAACTTTGGAGTTTAACGGTCAAAAAATGCCTATATCAGAAATATCGAAAGACTATCGTGGCAAGAGAAATCTTGCTCTCATCAATTATTACGTTTCCGAAAATGATTCCTTGAAAGTGAATTTCTCTGTGGAAAAAAGCGCTCCAGTTTCCTTTAAAGTGATGGAATATTCCTTCGATTTAATGACGAATCCAAAATTCGAAATAGCAAAACGGCCCGATAATACGATGACGAAACCGTTTGTGATTACAGATGCAGTTGCGGTGAAACGTACTTTTTCAATAGATTCTCTGAAAATGAATGTGGTAGATACAATTTTAAAACCTAATAAATAAATGGAATTTTTATTCCGAAATTTTCTTTGCCCCATCCCTAAAGGGAGGAAAATTTCTTCAAACTTTAAAAGTTTAAAAAATCCCGCACCCTTTAGGGCTGGGGAAGGGGATTTTGCAAATACTTTGAATAATGAATAAAACAATCGCCATTGCGGGTCTGGGATGGCTCGGTCAACCTTTGGCCTATCGTTTGGCTACGCTAGGATATACAGTAAAAGGTTCAGTAACTACAGTTAAAAAAGCTACTTTGTTACAACAAAACGGGTTTGATGCATATCCCGTAGAGATTTCGGAAAGCGGCATTGAGGGCGAAATAGAAGCATTGCTGAACAATGCAGATTGTTTGATGATTATGATTCCGCCCGGACTTCGAAAAAACACGGGAGCTGATTATGTCTTGAAAATGACACACTTTCTGGAAGCCATAAAGCAATCTTCTGTTGAAAAAATAATCTTGATTAGCAGCACTTCTGTTTATGACGATTCACAGGGAAACGTTACTGAAAAGGATGAACCAAAACCACAAACCATTGCCGGAAAACAACTGCGGCAAGTGGAAGAACTATTTATAAATTCAGAAGGATTGCAGACTACAATTGTGCGTTTTGGAGGATTGATAGGCGGAAGCAGAAATCCCGCAAAATACTTGGCGGGACGAAAAGATTTGGCAGATGGCAACGCGCCCGTAAATTTAATCCATCGCGAAGATTGCATCAGTATTTTAGTTGAAATTTTAAAACAGGATGTCTTCGGAAAAGTCTTTAATGCAGTAAATCCAAACCATCCAAAAAAAGCAGATTACTATATCCAAAAAGCAAAAGAGCTTGGTTTGGAGCCGCCAACTTTTGCGGAAGCCGATCCGAATGAAATTTTTAAGCAGGTAGATTCGGAAAATTTGAAAAAGATTTTGAATTATAAATTTAAGATAGAAATTTAAGAATTATTGAATTTTATTATTGTGTAAAATGGCTGTCAAAACGGCCTTCTCTTATTTTTACTCTTTCTCCGGTTGTAGGATGTTTTATATCAAATGTAAATGTGCCTGAGACTATATTGTTTATAAAATCTAGTTTTGTAATTGAAAATTCTCCTGTATAATCTGAATTTGTTGTTGATGTCTCTAAAATATCTTGAAAAAAAAGCGCGGCGCTTGCATTGCCGTCTATTTCTTCAAGTAGTGGATAAATTTGCCCTTCTTCAATCGGTTTTTTAATAGTTCCAATATCAATTCCTCCCGGAATCATATTAAAGTTAGTGCCTGATATATGAAAATAATATTCTCCCCCTACCAATTGATAAAAACAATTAAAGGAGCCACTGTTGTCTATAAAGGGTTCACCATTTACCAAGCAGCCAAAAGTACCCGCCCCCGTTTGGGTGGCTGGTGGCAGTTGATCTATTGGTGCAACGGCGTCGTCGTCTTTGTGACAGGAGCTTAAAAGGATAAGGGTTGTAAATACCAAGAGATGTAGGTTTTTCATAGTGTAAAATGTTATTTGCAAAACACGGACTAAATATTTTAAGTTATGTTTTGTGAATGTTAAACATGGGTTTCATTTTTGAACTCTAGATTTCTGCTGGGTTAACTTCCTGTTGTGAAAAGCATAAGGAAGAAATGCCCATAAAGAGCAATAAGGTAATTTTTTTCATTGTAGGTTAAATAAAATAGTTAAAGATTTGGGTTAAAATCATTATTGTGTAAAGTGGCTGTCAAAACGGCCTTCTCTTATTTTTACTGTTTCTCCTGAGATAGGATCTTTTAAATCAAACCAAAAAGTTCCAGATACAATATAAGTTTCAAAATTAAATGTAGTTATATGTAACTCTCCAATCATTGTTTCCCCAGTATCAGCACTAACTCCCACACCCTGAAAAGAACATTCGGCATAAACCGAACCCTCAATGTTTGCCATCAATAAATAAGTGTTTCCTTCTTCAATTGATTTATTATTTGATGCGAGGAAAATTTGCCGAATAAAATAGTCTTCCTTGGCCCCACTTAGTCCAAAATAATATTCTCCACTCACCAATTGATAAAAGCAGTTAAAAGAGCCACTATTATCAATAAAAGCCTCTCCATTAACCAAACAACCAAAAGTACCTGCTCCGGTTTGAGTGGCTGGTGGCAGTTGGTCTATTGGTGCAACGGAATCATCGTCTTTGTGGCAGGAAGTCATTATAAAGATTATAATGATAAGTAGATATTTAGATATTCTCATTTTATAGATTTATTGGGCGTTACAAAGCTAACAGATTTCAATCTTTTTAAAAACAAAAAAGGAGCCTTTTACAGCTCCTTTTTTTATAAAAATATATGTCAGGCTGAGCGCAGTCGAAGCCACATGATTTGAAATTCAAGGCATTTCGACTGCGCTCAATGTGACAATTGACAAACTACCAAATACGAACCCTATTTTCTGGGGCAACGTACATTGGGTCACCTTCCTTAATATCAAACGCTTCGTAAAAAGCATCAACATTTACCAAAGGTTGTGTAGCACGTACCATTCCTGGGGAGTGTGGGTCTGTTTTCACTTGGTTGCGAACAGCTTCATCACGAGCTTTGGTACGCCAAACGGTTGCCCAACTCATAAAGAAACGTTGCTCTGGAGTGAAACCGTCAATGTTATCTGGACGTCCGTTTTCTTTATAAAAACGCTGCAAACCATCGTAAGCACCAAGCACACCACCAAGATCGCCAATGTTTTCACCTAAAGTGAACTTTCCATTAATAAAAACACTGTCTAAAACTTCTATATTGCTGTATTGCTCGGCAAGCTTATTACCACGTTCGGTGAAGTTTTCAAGGTCTTTATCTGTCCACCAATTAACTAAGTTTCCGTTGGAGTCAAAACGCGAACCACTGTCGTCAAAAGCGTGTGAAATTTCGTGACCTATTACTGCGCCAATTCCACCGTAGTTTACTGCTTCATCTGCTTTGTAATCGTAGAAAGGTGGTTGAAGGATTGCAGCCGGGAAAACTATTTCGTTGTTGAACGGGTTAAAGTAAGCATTCACGGTTTGTGGGCTCATACCCCATTCTGTGCGGTCCACAGGCTCATCTATTTTTTCAAGATTATCTTTCAGGTTCCAAGTTTGTACGGCTACCATATTGTCATAATATGTATTTCCAGTTTTCACTTCCATAGCGGAATAATCTTTCCACTTATCTGGGTATCCAACCTTTACTGTGAACTTGTCAAGTTTTTCGATAGCTTTCACTTTCGTGCTGTCGCTCATCCAGTCCAAAGCGTTGATTCTGTCTTTGTAGGCTGCAATTACGTTAGTAATCATTGCTTCCGCTTTTTCTTTTGCTTCCGGCGGAAACATTTCATCTACATATAATTTACCTAAAGCTTCTCCCACGCTTCCATTAACGGTAGCAAGTGCACGTTCGGTCGCAGGTTTTTGTTTTTTGGTACCTTTTAGAGTCGTTTCATAAAAATCAAAATTAGCTTTATCAATTTCTGTTGTCAACATTCCAGAGGAACTGTTTAAGGTGGACCAACGCATCACGGTTCTCCAAGTATCAAAATCTGGCTTTGCGAACATTTGCTTCAATGTTTCCATATATTTTGGCTGCATCACGATAACGGTATCCATTTTTTTGGTAACGCCCATATCTTTAAAAGCCTCTTCCCACTGAAGTTGTGGAAGCATTTTTTGAAGTTCAGCAATGCTTCGCGGATTGTTGAAATTTCTGAAATCGCGGCTCGCCACTTTATCCAATCTTGGGGTGGCAAGTTTAGTTTCGAAAGCAAGAACGGTTTCTGCTTGTTTACGGGCAGATTCTTCTGTATCGCCCAAAAACTGAAGCATTTTTGTAATATGATCTACATATTGCTGACGGATTTTTACCGAAGCAGGATCTGTATTAGTGTAAAAATCGCGGTCTGGAAGGCCTAAACCACCTGGAGTAATATACGCCGAGTTCATCGCGCTATTGCTTGGGTTTGAAAAAGCTGCAAGACCCAAAAATGGTTGTGAAACAGCAACAGCATCTTGACTCATCAATTTTTGAAAATCTTCCATGCTGTTCATGGCTGCAATTTTTTCAAGCGTTGGTTTTAGCGGTTCAATACCGGCTTTATTTCTTGCAACTGAATCCAACTTAGATTCATAAATCATCAAAGCTTTGGCTTGGTCTGTTTTAGCAGCGTATTTTCCGCTTTCTTTTGCTCTTGCCAAAATGTCCAGCATATCGGCATCAGTCTTTTTTCTTAGGATTGTGAACCCAGCCCAACTGGTTTGGTCATCTGGAATCTCGTTGTTTTTCATCCAGTTTCCGTTCACGTAATTGTAAAAATCTACTTTCGGACTTACAGTGGTGTCCATGTTTGCCAAAATAATTCCGTGGGGCTCGTTATCTGTTACAGCCACATCGGTCTTCTCTTTACAAGCGGTTGCAGCTACAGCAATAACTGCAAAAGCCACAACGGGTTTTAAAAATGTACTCTTCATTATTAGGGATTTATTTAAAGTTTGAAATTATTGCTAAAGGAATAAGTTGACCATTTGCGGATTTTGTTACACTTTTTTGTTCTTTTTGTCCTGAAGTTCCAAATTTAGGATTGAATCTTTATAACGCTTTTGTTTTTTCAGTTCACTTTCTTCATCATCCTTTCTTTGGAAATCGATATTATCTTTCTGAAATTTTTCGTTCAATTGCACTATTAAATTGTTCACGGCAATATTCATCTCTTTAACGGAATTTTGAATTTTAGAAGAATCTATAATAGATTGATGTGCCGTTTGAAACAACAATTCTGACCGGGTTTTTAAAACTAACAACCTACTGTTTATAGGCTTTGTATTTAGTGTATCGGGAATATTTTTAAAAAGCGAATCTGAATATTCCTTCATCCGTTCGGAGTGCGTTCGTAAAGCTTCATAATTGCTTCCGTTTATGTTTTTTGCTTCCGAAAAGAAATCCTCCAAAACACCCCAATGCACCGCTTGCTCCTTTGCAGGTGCGGAAAGCTCCGGAAAGATATATTCTTTATAGCCAAAAATAATGGAAGCGTCGTTTGTGGGCTCTTGGTTTTGGTTTTCTTCGGAAGAATTTCCGCAGGAAATAATAAAGCCAACAATCACAAATAGAAAAATTGTAAATCTCATAAAAAAATCAAAGAGGCACAAAGATACTGGTTATTAACCAAATGAAGCATAAAATCTTTTGGCTTTGAAAGAGTTGATAATACGTATATTTACACTTCATTTTTGAAAAAGAAAAATATGAAGAAACGAATTCTAATCATCGGTGCCTGCGGACAAATAGGAACGGAATTAACGGTTTATTTACGTGAGAAATTCGGCAAGCACAAAGTAATAGCCAGCGACATTCGCGAAGGTGACGAAGAACTTATGAAAAGCGGACCGTTTGAAATTTTGGATGCCATGGATTACAACGCGGTTGAAGAAATTGTGATGCGCCACGAAATTACCGATGTTTATTTAATGGCGGCAATGCTTTCGGCCACTGCGGAAAAATTTCCCATGAAAGGATGGAACTTAAATATGAATTCACTTTTTCACGTTTTGAATTTGGCGAAGGACAAAAAGATTGAAAAAATATTCTGGCCTTCCAGTATTGCGGTTTTTGGTCCTACCACACCAAAGACCGATACCCCACAACGTACCGTAATGGAGCCCAGCACCGTTTACGGAATCAGCAAGCAAACTGGCGAGCGTTGGTGTGAATATTATTTTAACCGTTACGGAGTAGATGTTCGCAGCATCCGTTATCCGGGATTGATAAGTTATAAAACGCTTCCGGGTGGGGGCACTACGGACTATGCGGTAGATATTTATCACAAAGCCATCAAGCACAAAAAATACATTTGCTTTTTAAATTCGGAAACTACATTGCCTATGATGTTCATGGATGATGCAATTAAGGCTACGGTAAATATTATGGAGGCTGAACCAGAAAAGGTCAAAATTAGAAGTTCCTACAATCTTGCCGCAATGAGTTTTAATCCAGAAGAAATAACCGCGAGTATTCAAAAACACATACCCGAATTTAAGATTGGGTATGAGCCTGATTTTAGACAGGCTATTGCCGATAGCTGGCCACAAAGCATTGACGATACGGAAGCTAGGGAAGACTGGAATTGGAAAAGTGAAATTTCCTTGGATGAAATGACAACGATTATGCTTGAAAACTTAAAAGGGAAGTATTGATATTCAAAAAAGATTTTACTCTTTAAACTGTACCTCAAGAATATTTGCAGTGCCATTTTTTCCTTCATTGGAAATATACAGCGTTCCTTCCGGAGAAAATGTGAGTCCTTCAGGTTGGGGGAAAGTCTCGCTGTGGAAGTAATGTATAATTTTTGGCTTGCTCAAGGAATCCATAATCAAGACTTGGGGAGGATTGCTCTGTAAAACATAGATTTTTCCATCCGCTGGGTTTATATCTATATCTGAGGGTAAAAACGAAGGGGTTTTGTCTACATCGTCATCAGCATCCTTAATTTGGAAAACAGCATCGTTAAGTGCAATCTTCAAGATGGGGTTTTTTGAAATTGTTTTTGTAGCGAGATCAAATGCATAAATACCTTTATAATCATTGCTTTGCGGATCCTTATTTTTTGCAGTTAGTAGAAGTCTATTGTTCTTAAGGTCAAGTCCCAAAGATTCCATATTATTTTTTCCTGTAAAAGATGTCTTGTAGCTTTTAACTGTGAAATCGGTTTTCAAAAAATTCGAAATCTCAAAAATTTCACCACTACTTTCCAAAACGTAGGCGGTACTGTCAACTATGGCGAGGCCTTCGAAATCACCAGCTTTCGAAAAATTAGTTTGGTGCTCTATCAGCGCGGTGGAAAGATTATAAATATAAAGAATACCATCCTCATCCTGCACACAGGCAATTTTATTTTCTGAAAACCAGCTGATGCCTGAAATTTCATTAAGTTCAACAGGCATATCCCATTTTCGGATTATTATATAAGTTTCTTCTTCCAAACGTGGATTGAGAGCGGGATTTTCGAAAGCATACCATAGAAGGCCAACAAAGGCCAATACTCCGAAAATTATCCAAAAAGCTATTTTGTTTTCGTTCATAAAGGTGCGGTAATATTAGGTTTTAATTATTTCAACTGGTTGAAATGAAAATAGGTGATAATTTAAGGTAAATAATAATTTTATACCCTTAAAATTAGTATAAAAAAATAAGCGAAAATCATATTTTTTATATCCTCATCCACCCCGAAGTATAGGGAGAATTTGGATATCATGTTGTAGCCTCACCAAGAATCGAACTTGGATCTAAAGTTTAGGAAACTTCTATTCTATCCATTGAACTATGAGGCCTTTATTATGGAAACGCAAATTTAGTTGTTTTAGAACGATTACTAAAAGTAAACTTCAAACAGAAGAAATTTCTTTATTTCTTTTTTAAACGATTGCGAAGCATGCACAAAACACCAATTTCTTCTTTTGATAAATTTTCTGCTTTTTTGAGCAATTGATTTATTTCCTTTTCAAAATAGTTCAGTGTCCGTCCTTTTGTATAATCATCAATCACGCGCGGATCAATATAACTACTTCTGGCTACTGAAGGTGTATTGCCCAATCTTTCAGAAACCCGATTTACGGCTTCTTTTATATTTAGGTCCAATCTTTTTTGATCTTTTTTATCTACTACCCCAAGTTCGTCTAAAGCTATGGCGGCTATCATTGTTCCGGCCCAAGTTCTAAAATCCTTGGCTGAAAATTCTTCCCCCATTACTTCGTGGATATAGGCATTTAAATCGTCGCTCTTTACGTCAACTATGTTGTTGTCTTCATCTAGATACTTAAAAATTTCATATCCGGGCATATCATCAATTTCCTGTACAATTTTGGCCAGTTTTTTATCAACTATATGCTTTTCTTGGTCTTGACCTGATTTTCCGTTGTAAGTAAAGATTAGTTCATCACCATTAATGGTTAGGTGTTTGCTGCGCATGGTAGTTAGCCCATAAGAATGGTTTTCCTTTGAGTAGACTTCGCTGCCTGGCCGAAAGAAAGCAGATTCCAATAAACGCAGCATAGTGGCCATCACTTTTTCCCTGTTTAATTTTCGTTTGCGAAGATGTTGCCCGGTAACGCGCCGCATATGCTCCAACTGATCGGCAAAATTAATAATGCGATCAAATTTTTTGGAATTTTGGCGTTTAGTATGTTTAGGATGGTAGATGTACTGTTTGCGATCTTTTTCGTCTCTTCCTGTAACCAATAAGTCTGCATTTCTGTTTTCACTTATTTCAACGTTAGTCCAAGCAGGCGGTATTATGAGTGATTTTATCCAGTGCTGCATTTCCTTCTCTTTTATGGTCTTTCCATCATTGTCTTGATAGGTAAAGCCTTTTCCGTGTTTCTTTCTGTGATACATAGCCTTTTTGGAATTAAAAATAAAACAAAATTTGTTCTTCCCTTAGAATTTTGTGATTTTGGAAGCTAAATGAAAACGAGAATGTTTGACCTATGTTTTACTTGCCTAAAACACAAAAGCCCCTACATTTCTGTAAAGGCTTTCTCTAACTAAGCTCCTCCTCTTGGGCTCGAACCAAGGACCCTCTGATTAACAGTCAGATGCTCTAACCAACTGAGCTAAGGAGGAATTTTGCGTTAGCGGTTGCAAATATACCTATTTTTTAATTCCATCAAAATAAAAACTAAAAACTTTGTGAGATTTGTGTTTTTAATTATTCAAAATCATGGAAAATTCAGGAATTCCTACAGCCCTTTAATTTGCTGTAAAAGCGAGATATTAGCGGAAGAGCTACTGTTCTTAAGAGTTTCTATGGCTTCTTCAATATTGTTTTCTTTCAAGAGTGACAAAGCCAAATAGTATTTTGCATCTTCATAAAAAGCGCTTTCGGTTTTTTTCTTGGCCATTTGTAGATACTTTTTGGCTTGGCGGGCATTGCCGTCTGCCAAATTTGCTACCCCAAGAAAGTAAACCAACGTATCATTTTCAGGATTGGCGCCATAAATGGGCTCCCAGCGAGATATTGCCTCATCGTATTCCTTTCGTTTATAATTAACCATTCCATAATAAAATTCATATTCTGAGGAAGTACCCATAGTGGTGGGAAGCCCTGGGTCTGGTTTAAAGTTTGCAGCAAAAACCTTTTCGGGAGAATTCCCGCTGTTGAAAATTGCCCAAGAGGCAACTCCAATGAGTATTAAAAAAGATGCAGCAATTGCAAGCCAACCTAAACTTAGCGATTTTTTTTCTGGTTCTTCCTCTATTTCATCGTGGTATCCATCCAAAGAATTTCTTAAATTGTATTCTTCCACACTTTTAAAAAGAAGGCGTTGTTCTTCAACCATCACCCGAAAATCTGGATAGGTTTTCATGCGCTCATTAAAATCGGCCAATGCAGCTTCATCTAGTTTTCCCAAGAAATAGGCATCAATATGCTCTTGGGTTTCTTGATTATTTTCTATTTTTTTATTTGGATCCATTGGGGATAATTTGGGTCATTTTTTTTAACTGTTCTTGGCACCTGTATTTTGCGTTTCGTGCAGAGGCCTCGTCCATGGCCATTATTTTAGCTATTTCTTTAAAGGGTTTTTGTTCAAAATAGAAAAGCTTCATCAGCAATTGGCAACGTTCGCCAAGGTTGCTTATGGAATCCATAATGATTTTAATTTTTCTACTTTGCATTTCATTTTCCTCTATATCTGGCTCGTCATACTCAATTTCTCGATTAATGAACGTAGTGTTTTTATATCTGGCTGAACGCACGTGGTCCAACCATTTGTATTTTGCAATCTTAAAAAGATACCCATTGATTGCGGTTTCACCTTCAGCAGAAAACTTATCGTCTTTAATATTTCGCCACATTGCTACGAATGCTTCTTGATACACATCCTTTGCCTGTTGTTCATCGCCATTGTTTTTATAAACATAGCCTTTCACTTTTGAAAAGTTTGTTTTATATAACTGTTTTAGGGTAGCCGCATCATTTTTTTTAATGAGTGCTAGCATTTCGTTGAATGGCAAATCCTTAATTTTTTCGTTGCTTATTTTCTGCATTGTGATTGAAACAATACAGAAAGATACAATATATACGCAATCGTTTTAAAAAAATTGCGCAACTTAAGGTGTATGGATATTTTTTTTCGTTGAAATGAAGCAATCGTTCTCTTTTACTCTTGTTCAAAAACAAAATTCCATTCTGCTATTTTAAACACATCGGGGAAGTAACTGAAATGTCATCACAATACTTCAAAAAAAATACTTCGGGTTTGTTCCGAAGTATTTTTAAGAAGCTATTCTATGTTTCATTTATTCAAAAAGCCAGCGATAGATATCATTTCCGTTGGCAAAAAGTACCAAGGCTATCAAAATAAAGAAACCGACCATTTGTGCGTATTCCATAAACTTGTCGTTTGGTTTGCGGCCGGTAACAATTTCATATAAAAGAAACATTACGTGGCCACCATCCAAAGCGGGAATAGGCAGGATGTTCATAAATGCAAGTATTATTGAGATTAAAGCCGTGGTTGCCCAAAAGCTCTGCCAATCCCAAACATCTGGGAATAGGTTGCCGATAGCGCCAAAACCACCAACTTGCGTTGCACCTTTTTTAGTGAAAACATATTTAAATTGTGCAACGTAATCTTTCAATGTATTGAATCCATAACCAAAACCGCCAACAATGCTTTCACCCAAAGAATATTTTATTTCGGTTTGATCTATCTGTGAAACGACATCTTTTCCAAAGGAATTTATTCCGATAATACCTTCTTCATTTGTAGAAACACGCAATGTGTCTTGTTGATTATTTCTTGCAACAACAATTACATTTTCATCTTCTTTCGATACAAGATTTTGGAATTCGTCATAATATTGAACTGTGGTTCCGTTAACAGTGATTATTTTATCGTTTTTCTGAAAACCTGCTTTATCAGCCGGATAGCCGGTAATAACAGTGTCTATAAGTGCCAAACGGCGAGGCGTAAATGGAAAATGTGTATCATTCTGAAACATTTTGGTTCCCGCATCCTCGGGTACTGATATGGTTTCAACGGTGCCATCGCTATGTTTTACCTCAACTTTCGAAACATCGCGCAAAAACATATATCTGTTAATTTCCAAAACATCATCCAATGGTTGGCCGTTAACACTCAGAATGTGATCGCCATCCTCGAAGCCGTATCCCTTAAATTGTTCGGTAACCGAAAAACCCTGTGGAATGTCTTCATTAGTGGTAATATTTCTTCCGTAGAAATAAAGAATACCCATATAAATAACGAAGCCAACAATAATGTTTACAGTTACTCCTCCAAGCATAATTATTAAACGTTGCCAGGCAGGTTTGCTGCGGAATTCCCACGGTTGCGGCGGACCTGCCATTTGTTCCTTGTCCATGCTCTCGTCTATCATTCCGGCAATCTTTATATAGCCGCCCAATGGCAACCAACCGATCCCGTAAACGGTTTCGCCAATTTTCTTTTTGAAGAGTGAAAACTTAACATCAAAGAAAAGGTAGAATTTTTCAACCCTAGTCTTGAATAGTTTTGCGGGAATGAAATGCCCCAGTTCGTGGAGCACAATTAATATGGATAAACTTAAAAGAAGCTGAATAGTTTTTACAACAAATGGAGTCATAGTGTCTTTAATATGTTTTTAATGGTCTCGATTATAAATTTTTTGTTACTAAAATCGAACCTAAAATGATATTGCATGCCCTATTTCGGCTCCGCTCAATAAACAGCGGTTTCAGCAAAAAATCGCACAAAAGTAAGCTTTTAGAACTTGCAAAAAAAATAAGCGGGATTGTTCCCGCTTATTTATCATTTATTTTGAAATGGTTTTATTGTTTTGCTAGAAAATGTTCTCCGTGGATACATGCATATTTGAAAAAAATTATTCGTGTATTCGTGGAAAAAAAATTATTCTTTCACAATTGTTTTATTGATAACCCCTTGTTCGGTTTCCATTTGGAAAAACAAAATGCCCTTGGAAAATCTGGAAACATCAACTGTTTCAGAATAATTTTCGCTGTATAACAATTGTCCCAAAGCATTGAATATTCTAACTTGGTTTACTTGTAAAGCTTCAGGCTTTTGAAGGTGAATAACCCCAGAAGTTGGATTTGGATATAAAACCAATTGTTGGTCCAATGCAAAATCCTCACTGCCCAAAATAACATTGTTGTTTCTTGAAATAATATCCTTCTCAGGGTCAAACTGTACACTTTGTACCGTAAAGCCTATTGCTGGTTGGAATGTTTGGTCGTTTGTTGTATTGTCTAGCACGATATCCAGCGTTTCGCCCTGTGTACCAATAATTCTTAAAGGTACGGGTACTTCAAAAAACGAAACCGAAGGATGGCTTTGGGTCTGCGAAATTTTTACGTTCATGTTTGCTGGTCCTCCAGCTTGGTTCCAACGAATTGTATATCGCGGATAGCCCTGTCCATAAATCCAATCATCAAAAAATTCATTGAGGTCATCGCCGCTGGCGTCTTCCATATTGCGGATTAGATCTTCTGTTTTAGCATATCCGTAAGCAAGCGCAGGGTCTGCCAAATAATCTTTTAATCCTTGGAAGAAAACGGCATCTCCCAGTTTTTTTCGAAGCATATGTAATGCCATAGAGCCTTTATTGTAGGAAAGTCTGCTGCTGAAAATTCGGTTCACGGAAGTGGTATCTTGTGCTGGAATATATACAGAACCATCGGTTTCTTGGGTAATGGAAGATATTTGGTTTTGTTTCCAGCTTCTGAAATCTGTATTTCCATCAAAATTCTCAATTACCATTCCGGCCAAATAAGTTGCAAAACCCTCGTTCAGCCAAATATCCTGCCAGCTGCCACAAGTTACTTTATTTCCAAACCATTGGTGTCCAAGTTCGTGTGCAATCAATCCACGGCTGAGGCCGCCCATAAAGGAAACTGTTGTGTGCTCCATTCCGCCACCCCAGCCAAATTCTGCGTGGCCGTATTTTTCATCAGCAAAAGGATAGGGTTCAAAAAGATCTGCATAAAGATTCATAATATCAACTGTAACCGGAGTACTGGTTTGTGCGTAAGCAAGATCTTCGGGATAGATATAGTTTACAATCTCAAAAGGGCTTCCATTATTATTAACCGTGTGCGAATAAACCGTGTAGTTTGTTACGGCAATAGCCACTAAATAAGCGGGAATGGGGTATTGGTGTCTAAAATGTGTGGTTTTGTTGCTGCCATTTATGGTCTGGCTCAACTCCAAACCGTTGGAAACTGCCACATATTCTTCACTTGAAGGATTGAAACGCGGAGTAGTAATGTAAACATCAATCATATCTATTTTATCGATCAAATCCTGTTTGCAGGGCCACCAAGCTTTTGCACCAAAAGGCTCCGAAAGTGTCCACATTACTGGATCTCCGTTATGTGTATCCACTTCAAAGGAACCAAAACCAGAACTTATGGGGTTTCCGGAATAGCTAACGGAAAGTGAATCTAAAACGCCCTGATTTTGCATCTGTGGTAACGTTATCACAACTTCGTCATTATTGTTTTGTGTGAAGGAAAGCGGATTGCCGCGTTGGGTAACCTGTGAAACGGTCATATTATCCACAAGTTCAAAAGTAGCGGTGTTCATGTTTTCCTTTGCTTCAAAATGTGAAGTAATTTTTCCACTAATAAAAGGTTGCGAAGGATCTACGGTTAATTCCAACCGAGCATATTTAAGATCATAATTGTTGGTATTCATGTTTCGCTCTCCAGCGAACATTCCATTTGCAGCTTTGGCCTCAGCTTCACTTATGTCTTCATCTTGGAAATTTTGTGAAAAGGAAAAAAAGGAAATTAAAAATAGAAAGGGGAGTATTAATGTTTTCATTGGTTCATATTTATGTAATTTATAGTTTTGCTGAAATTTATTGACCAATTTTCGAGGTTGAAAAAGAAATAAATAAGAAGACACATTTTCAGCGTGAAATTAGGATGTTAAATGTATTCATTTTGTTAGTATTAGGAGTTATTTTTGCGCCCAATTATGTGCCTTCAGTCTAAAATTTAACGCAATGCTTACCTTTTTCAAAAAATATAAATTCTTCGCTGTTGTATTGGTAGTTCTGTCGGCAATAATTATTACGGTAATATACCAAATAATGAAGCCTAAGGAAATGCTAAAAGTCTTTCAACCGGCAGATGTTTCAACAGAACTTGTGGACACTACACTTCAATATGTGAAAAAGTATCACACTATTGCAGATTTCAGTTTGACCAATCAAAACGGAATGACCATTACCCAAGACGATTACAAAGACAAAATATATGTTGCAGATTTTTTCTTCACAACTTGCCAGACCATTTGTCCAATAATGACGGGTCATATGTTAGAACTACAAGAAAAACTGAAAAATGACGATGAGGTAATGCTGCTCTCCCATAGCGTAACTCCAGAAATTGACACTGTTGCACAACTAAAAAAATACGCCTTGGAAAAAGGCGTGAACGATGCCAAATGGAATTTGGTAACAGGCAATAAAAAGGAAATCTATGACCTTGCCCGAAAATCCTATCTAGCCGCAAAGGATGTCCCCTTCTCAGAAAATGATCTCGTCCACACCGAAAACTTTGTGTTAGTGGATAAAAAGAAACGTATTCGAGGGTTTTACGATGGAACAGACCCAGAATCCATTGAAAAATTATTGGCAGATATTAAAATTTTGGAACAGGAAGATTGACGTAAAGAACTTTAAAAAAGTTTGAAAATTTGTCAAAGTTATGTTCGGGGAAAATAATTCCGAATTCTTCATTCTTCATTCTAAATTAAAACACTTACTTTTGCCTTGTTTAAAATCAATCTAAATAAAAGATGTTTACAATTGCTTCATTAAAAAAAGGGCAGCGTGGCATTATCAAGGAATTTTCCGTTGATGTTGTTCCCCTAAAACTATTGGAGATGGGCTGTCTTCCCGGCAATGAAGTAACCTTGGTTCAAATAGCTCCATTTAACGATCCATTGTATCTCAACATCAATGGCAGTCATCTCGCCATTCGGAGGGAAACTGCCAGCAAGATTGAAATTGAACTGATATAATTTTAAAAATAATATTCGCCTTTTTTTTAAGCGAAGCCTAAGTATGGCAAAACACATAAACGTCTCACTTATTGGAAACCCCAACACCGGAAAAACCTCTGTATTTAACCGATTAACCGGATTAAATCAAAAGGTGGGCAACTATCCCGGAATTACTGTTGAAAAGAAACAGGGCACTTGCAAATTTGGCCGTGCTTGCAAGGTTCACGTTTTGGATTTGCCGGGAACTTACAGTTTGAACGCTTCTTCCGTTGACGAAAATGTGGTTATTGAATTACTTCTAAATAAAAACGACAAAGATTTTCCCGATGTTGCAATAGTGGTTGCAGATATAGAAAACCTCAAACGGAACCTGCTGCTTTTCACACAAATAAAGGATTTGGGAATCCCTGCTATTCTTGCCATCAATATGTCCGATAGGATGAAGCGGAAAGCAATTTCACTTGATGTTCCGTTACTTGAAGAAAAATTAAATACCAAAATAGCCCTCATCAGCTCTCGAAAAAATTTGGGGTTTGATTATTTAAAGGAATTGATTGAAAATTATAATCAACTTTCCACAAGACCAAGCCTGAACGCTTCCAGTATTTCCCCAGAATACTTTGACCGTTTGCGAAAGGCTTTTCCAAACCAAGACCTTTACAAGCTTTGGCTGGTTATAACGCAGGATGTGAATTTCGGAACATTGAACAGAAACCAGCTGAAAGGTGTAGCTTCCTTTCAAACGGAATCTGTCAGCAACCTGAAACGGCTTCAGCAAAAAGAAACTGTTGCGCGCTACCAGTTTATAAACGAAACTTTAAAGGAAACACTTCACATTGATACGGCGAATGCAAAAGATTTAAGAAGCCGTTTGGACCGGGTTTTGACACATAAAGTTTGGGGCTACGTTATTTTCTTCGGAATTCTTCTCTTAATTTTTCAAGCAATATTCGATTGGAGTGCATACCCAATGGATTTTATAGACAGCACCTTTGCCTCTTTGAGTGAATGGACCAAAAATACACTACCGCCAGGAGATTTTACTAATTTAATTGCCGAAGGAATAATTCCCGGACTTGGGGGAATTGTGATTTTTATTCCGCAGATCGCGTTTCTTTTTCTCTTTATTTCAATTTTGGAAGAAACGGGCTATATGAGCCGTGTTGTTTTTTTAATGGACAAATTAATGCGGCGTTTCGGGCTAAGCGGAAAAAGCGTTGTGCCGCTTGTTGCCGGAACAGCCTGCGCCATTCCCGCCATTATGGCCACCCGAAATATTGAAAACTGGAAGGAACGATTGATTACAATTTTAGTCACCCCTTTTACAACCTGTTCGGCCCGTCTGCCTGTTTATTTGATTATAATTTCGTTGGTTATTCCAGATGATCGGGTTTTGGGAATCTTCAGTTTACAAGGGTTGACGTTAATGTTTATGTACATTTTAGGATTTGGCGCAGCAATTTTTTCAGCATACCTACTGGATAAAATTCTTAAAATAAATACCAAAAGTTTCTTTGTAGTGGAAATGCCAAACTACAAACTTCCGATGCCTAAAAACGTATTGATTACCGTTATTGAAAAAACAAAGGCTTTCGTTTTTGGTGCTGGTAAAATAATACTTGCAATTTCAATTATTCTTTGGGTCTTGGCATCTTATGGGTCGGGGAATTTCAACAATGCAGAGGAAATTATTCAAAAACAGTATGCTTCCCAAAATCTTTCTGAAGAAGATTTAGCAATGCACGTTGATTCCTACAAACTGGAACATTCCTATATTGGGCGCGTTGGCCACGCCATTGAGCCGGCAGTAAGGCCTTTGGGCTACGATTGGAAAATTGGTATTGCCATTGTAAGTTCTTTCGCCGCGCGCGAAGTGTTTGTGGGAACGCTTGCAACCATTTACAGCGTGGGAAGCGAACAGGAAGAAACCATTAAAAACCGAATGGCAGCAGAAATAAACCCCGTTTTGGGAGGACCGCTTTTCAATTTTGCGAGCGGGGTTTCATTATTGCTATTTTATGCTTTTGCAATGCAGTGTATGAGCACGCTGGCAATCGTAAAAAAAGAAACTAACAGTTGGAAATGGCCCATGTGGCAACTATTTGTGATGACAGCCATTGCTTATGTTGTGGCACTGGCGGCGTATCAATTTTTGAAAGCCCCCTAACCCCCGAAGGGGGAATTATTACTCCTGTGAAAATGTCTTCTCTTTTTGGAAGCAGCAATTTGGTAGGAAGGGAGTCGGGGTTAGAAATGTTTTAAATACTTTTAAATTATGCAAACTATATTAGTCTTAATAACATTTGTGTTCGCATTGGGATTTTTGATAAAAAAGTTCGTTTGGAATCCTTTTGAAACAAGAAAGAATTCTAAGGGAAATAAACTTGGCGACCATTCAGATTGTGGGAGTTGTACTTTCCATTAATCGTAAGCATTACAACTTTTCGTAACATACTTATATTTGCGACTTGGACGTTTTTAAGTATATTTGCAATATGCAAACAATTTTGGTTTTAATAACGTTTTTACTGGCAACAGGCTTTTTGCTTAAAAAGTTTGTGTGGAATCCAATTTTTGAATCACGCCAAAATTCAGGCGGCACGCTTGATGGTGGAAAAACCAAATGTGGCAAAAAGGATTGCGGTTGCCATTGACTATTTATTCTTCTCCTCGCAAATCAATAAAACATAATTTTTGATATTCCCTGCACTTTCTGAAGTGGGGTATGGGTTTAGCGTCAATCCATTGATAGCAAATGTTGGGGAACTATAAAGGTTTGTATTTTTTTCTTCGCCGGCTCTAACTTCACCAAAAATCAGGATTTTTTCTTCTTTTTTGCCGTTCGCAGTAACTTCCACTTTCACTTTTGCGCGTCCGGCCCAGATACAGTCTACCCCTGTAGGACAACGGGAGTCTTCCAAAACTTCCAAAAATTTAATGGAAACACCTTTTAAGACCACTGTTTCACCTTTTGGAACTTTTACGGCAATTTTTGGTGTTTCGGCGGAATCCTCTTGCCCAAAAGCAAAAGCTGAAAATAGAATTAAGACTGCTAAAAGTGATTTTTTCATGCTATTAAGTTTTTTCAATTTTAAAGATACATTAAAAAATAGTGCCAAAAAACTGACAAGGCAAAATCACTTTATAAAATTTCTACCTAAGGATTATTATTCAAATTCATATTTTAACCACGGAACAGGAAGAAATCCTCTTTCATGGGTTCAATTTTTTCATCTTTATTGTTTACGATGTATTCTAAAGATTTTTCAGTAAAAGTTAATCCTTTGTTTGTGAGAGAAACCACGCCATTTTTTATTTCTATAAAATTATTTTTTTCGGCTAAATTCAATACTGTTCTAGCCCGAACTTCATGCCAATTAATATGTTCCTGTAAATGGTTTATGTGTCTTTCGCTTTTTTCCTCATGGCGGTTTAAATGCAATAGAAAAGTGATAAGTGATACCTCTATTTTTTGTTGCTTTTGACGATACAATACAGATATAAGTCCTTTTTTTGGAGCGAATAAATACACAATTAGAAAAATCACTCCCAGTGTTGTTGCAATAGATCCTGAGATGGAAGCATCCAGAAAATTTGCGACCCAATATCCTGAAATGGCAGAAACTACACCAAATAATAATGAAAGACCAATCATTTTTTTAAGATCCTCGGTAAGCAGATAAGCAGTCGCGGCGGGCGCAATCATTAATGCTACAACCAGTATTGCACCCACGGCATCAAAAGCGCCAACGACCGTAATGGAAGAAACCGACATTAATCCATAGTGCATAACAATAGGTGAAATTCCAATAGCCGAGGAAAGGCCGGCATCAAAAGTGCTTACTTTCAATTCTTTAAAAAATAGCAATAATAGGCTGATCGTTATAAGTAAAATGCTCCCCATTACCCAAAGAGATTTTGGCCCCAAATCTGCACCTTCAACCATAAATCTATTAAAAGGAGCGAATGCCAGTTCGCCCAGCAATACGGCATCAACGTCTAAATGCACGTCATTTGCATTTTTAGAAATAAGAATAACGCCTATACTGAACAAAACGGGGAAAACCAATCCTATAGCTGTGTCTTCCTTTACCAATCCTGTTTTTTGAATAAATTCAACCAAAACAACTGTAATAACACCCGTTAAAGCAGCTAAAAGAATAAGTAGCGGAGAGTTTAAATCCTGTGTTACAAAAAATCCGATTACAATACCTGGCAAGATGGCATGACTTATAGCATCGCTTATTAAAGCCATTTTGCGGAGCACCAAAAACACGCCCGGAATGGCACAGGCCATGGCCACAACTACTGCAATAATCTGTATTTCAATTTGTGGATTACTCATTAATCGGTTTTTTGATTATACATTTCCTGCGCTTGCTTAAAGCCTTTCTGTGTAATTGCCCATTGTTGTCCATGGATTATTATCCAGCCTTCATCCTCTAATTTTTTCAGCGAACTTCTGGTATACCCTTGAAAATCGTTCAGAATACGAATAGCGTGTGGGTGCGAGATATTATCGTGCTCCTGCGCAATACCATACATAAACTGAAGGGTTTTCATCAGTTTCAGATCTGTACGGTTTTTATGAAATCTTATTTCCCGAAACAAAAGCCCTCTTTTGGGAGAAAATATAAATGAGAACAAAACAAAAACTCCAGCTACAAGAACAATTACCGGTCCAGTTGAAAGATTGTTTTGGCTGGCACTTATTGCTGTACCAAAAACCCCAGAGAATGCTCCAAATAAAGCCGCCAGCAATACCATTGTGCCAAGATTGTTAGTCCATTGTCTTGCCGCTGCTGCGGGAGCAAGTAAAATAGCGCTCATTAAAACTACGCCAACGGTTTGTAGTCCAAGAACAATGGCCAATACGATTAAAAATGTGATGAGCACATCAATAAATTTAGTATTGAATCCCAATGTCTTCGTGTAATCTGCATCAAAAAGAAGTATTTTGAATTCTTTCCAGAAAAGCAGCATAACAAAAAGTGAAATTCCTGTTACTATAACCATTAATCGCACATCGCTTTCCACAAGGGTGGCGGCTTGCCCAAAAAGATATTTGTCTAACCCAGCTTGATTGGCATTGGGTTGTTTCTGTATGAATGTAAGTAACAGCATTCCAAAACCGAAGAATATAGAAAGTATCAACCCTAATGCTGTATCACTTTTTAAATGTGTTTTTGAAGTAATTCCCCTGATCCAAAAAGTTCCGATTAAACCACTAATCAAAGCTCCCAACATAAGGATTCCAGAATCCTTTGCGCCAGTAATTAAAAAAGCTAATGCTATACCCGGTAATGCGGCGTGAGAGATGGCATCACCAAGCAAACTTTGTTTCCGAAGTACGGCAAAGCTTCCCAACATACCACAAATAGCGCCAAGTACTGCTGTTCCCAATGTTATGGTACGCAGGGTATAATCTGTCCAGAGTAAATTGAAATATTCAGTTATTGACATAATGTTTAGTCGATAGGCTTTAGTCGGTAGACGATAGTGGTTTATGATTTGGGTTTTTTTAGATATTTTTGGAGTGAAACTGTCATTTTTGCAAGTTCTGATAGTTTTATTCTTGTGTCTTTATCATCATCTTCTGTTATGAATCCTTGCCTTTTTGCAATTGTTGAGCAAACGACACATTCTTTTGAAGAATCCCACGCATTTGCAGATAACGGTTAAATTGTGCATCTGTATCCCCCGCACCTTCAGCTATATTCAGAGGAATGGAAACAGAAGCTCTTTTGTATTGCGAGGTCAAACCATACGATTTATCTTTTGGAAATTTCTGTGTAATTGAATATACATCATCTACAAAATCCAATGATTCCTGATATACAGTCAGTTCCTCAAATTTAAATTTCGGATTTTCCATGGTATTATTTTTAGTTTACTGTCGTCTACCGTCTATTTATTTACCGCAACCTTATAGTTTATTCCGTAGGTTTTGGTCAAATTATCATCATTAAAAATTTCTTTCACGGGTCCTGTGGCTATTTTTTTTACATTTAAAAATGTTACCCAATCAAAATATTCAGGCACGGTCTGTAGATCGTGGTGAACTACAACTACGGTTTTGCCGGCTTTTCGCAATTCCTTTAAAATATTGATGATCGCAATTTCTGTTGTAGCATCAACTCCTTGAAAAGGCTCATCCATAAAGTAAATGGCCGCATCCTGCGCCAAGGCCCTTGCCAAAAAAACCCGTTGCTGCTGTCCGCCGCTCAATTGGCTTATTTGTCTGTTTTTAAAAGCGAGCATTCCCACTTTTTCCATAGATTCCAAAGCAATTTTTTTTTCTTTTCGGCCAGGACGTTTTATCCAGCCTAAGCTACCGTAGGTACCCATCATTACCACATCAAGAGCGGTAGTTGGAAAATCCCAGTCCACGCTGCCTTTCTGCGGCACGTACGCTACCATTTTTCGCTGTTTGGAGTAAGGTTTCCCATAAATGGAAACGCTGCCGGCAATGGGTTTTATGATGCCCAATATTGCCTTAATAAGGGTGGATTTACCAGCACCATTTGGCCCTACTATTGCCATTAAAACGCCTTCGGGTACAGAGAGGTCAATATCCCAAAGTACAGGCTTATAGTTATAAGCTGCCGTAAGATCGTCTATCTGAACTGCTATTTTTTGATTGTCCATCAGTTATTGTTTAGAGCGTTACTTAAGGGCGTTTACAATAGTATTCACATTGTATTTAAACATTCCTATGTAGGTTCCTTCTTCGGTTCCGGGATTTCCCAGCGCATCACTGTAAAGAGAGCCGCCAATCTCAACATTATGATTCTTGGAAAGCACTGCTTCCTGAAGTGCTTCAATTGTGCGCCGCGGCACTGAGCTTTCTACGAAAATGGCTTTAATGTTATTCTGTATTATAAATTCTGAAAGATTTTGAACGTCTTTTACGCCGGCTTCGGTTGCGGTAGAAATACCCTGTAACCCCACAACATTGAATCCATAGGCTTTTCCAAAATAATTAAATGCATCGTGGGCAGTAACCAAAATACGCTTTTCTTCAGGTAAGGTAGCAATAATCGATTTGATTTCGCTTTCAAGGGAGTCCAGTTTTTCTTGATATTTTTTATTGTTTTCAGAATAACTTTCTGCATTCTTGCCATCTGCTTTTGAAAGTTCATCAGTAACAATCTGCGCAAATTGTTTGAAGAATTGAATGTTGAACCAAACGTGGGGATCGTAGTTTGAGGCGAAATATTCTGAAGGTATTAACCCATCCTTAGGCAATCTGTCGCCTAAAGAAATAGTGTTCTTTCCCCCCTCCATTTTCTCAAAAATATCCACGAGTTTTCCTTCCAAATGGAGTCCGCCGTAAAAGATGATATCTGCCTCATAAAGTTTTGAAACGTCGCCTTCACTCGCTTTATAAAGATGCGGATCTACGCCGGCGCCCATAAGCCCTTGTAACGAAACATGTTCTCCTCCAATTTCTGAAACTAAGTCTGTTATCATGGTTGTTGTGGTGACAATCTTAATTTTTCCATCATCCTCAGAGGCATTTTTACAGCTTAAAAAAAGCATTACAAGACTTAAGATTATTAGGTTTTTCATATTAATTTTTAGTATTTACTATTTTGTTCTAAATCGAAAAATGCTAGATTTAAATTCTTTAAAAGAACTATGTCCGGATTTATCGGACAGTTAAATTGTTTGCATATATATAGTTTCGGCAACAGTCTTTTATTTTGGAATTCTAATACTCATTCCGGCGCTCAGAAGCAAATCCTGTCCGGGAGTAAAACTTTTGCCAATGGTTGTGTCCAATTGTATATTGTTTTGTAGCAAATAGGTAAGGCCGGCATCCCAAAGATGATTTGCCCGGTTGTCTTCTGGTAGGTCACCATAAACTTCGGCATAAACGCCAAACTTGTCCGTAAAGCTGTACCCACATGCTAAGCTGTACAAATAGGAGAGTTCTGGCGAATCGTCCCCCCATTGTGCCCCTATATTATATCCTATACTCGATTTTTCGCTTATAGTATGTGCAAATGAAAAGAGAAAATTTGCTCCAGTGGTTTCAGGGCGATAATCGGTTGAAGCCAAAAAAGGTAGATTTAGATGTAACAAAAGTCCAATATCCGGGCGCAATCCTTTTTCTTCTATAATTTCAACTTTCATTCCCAATAAAAGCGGGGAAAACCCGCTTGTAATATCATCCAGCTGGTCACCATCTACAGTAGTTCTTCCTTCCTCAAAACTCCACCCTAAACGAAGCTCAAGATTTTTTAAAAGGCCGTATCGGAGCAAAGTTGTGTTATATCCTATAAGTTCGTACTTTATATAAGCTTCTTCAAAGGATTCATAATAGACACCGGTTTCAATCTGAAGTGATTTCAATGGGACGGTATTTGGCGATTCAGTGGCATCGGGCCGGTCCGTTATCAATTCATCCACTGCCTCTTTTTCTTGGGCGTTTAGGCCAAGGCTCACTCCAAAAAATAAAATAAGGAACCTCTGTTTTAGTTTCATAATCTCTCAGGTTTGTATATATAGGTTTTCCGCTATTTTATGCGAAATGAAGAATTGGTCATTGCCTACCAGAATAATCATTGAACCATCAAAAAATTCCTTGCCCAAGACTTTTATTTTTGTGCCGATACTTATTTTTTTCTTGTCCAAATACTGAAGAAATTCCGGTTCCGATTCCTTTACCCCCACACAGACGCCACTCTGGTTTTTTTCCAGTGCAGACAGCAATTTTTTTTCGGTGCGTTTCAAAACTCCGTTTTTGTCGGGAATTGGGTCCCCGTGAGGATCAAATTGAGGGCTTCCCAAATATTTGTCCAGACGGATTATAAGCTCTTCCGATTGGATATGCTCCAATTGTTCTGCTATCTCGTGAACCTCGTCCCAGTGAAATTTTAGTTTTTCTACTAAAAAAACTTCCCAGAGACGGTGTTTTCTTATAACGTCGGCAGCAACTTTTCTGCCTGTTTCGGTAAGTTGTGTGCCTTTGTATCTTTTATATACCAGCATTTTTTTCTCCGCAAGTTTCTGCACCATGTCCGTTACAGAAGAGGGTTTGGTTTCCATTCGTTCCGCAATGGCATTTGTGCTAACTTCCCCTTGGCTTTCGTGCTCCAAATGGAAGATGATCTTTAAATAATTTTCTTCGGCTAATGTGAACATAGAGGCAAAGGTAAAAATATTTTTTTACTTGGGGGTATTTTATTTTTAGAATAGCCTAAAAATAATAAAATGAAAAGAATTTTCAGCTATGTTTTATTTCGAAAAAAAGAATTCATTTTAGTTTATAGGAAAAAAATTATGTTCCACCAATGAAAGGTTACGAAGCTAAAACCCCCGCTCTTTCTGAAGCTGCTCATACGCTTCCTGCACTTTGTTGAATTTTTCCTCACCACCTTTTTGGTAGGCCTCATCCATGTGCTGTAGTTTATCGGGATGGTATTTTTTTACCATCGTTCGGTAAGCCGATTTTATTTCTGAAACGGTTGCGGTTCTTTCAATCTCTAAAATCCTGTATGCACTATCCGGATTTTTGAAGAACATTGCTTTTATGCTTTCAAAATCGCGGGCGTAAATTCCCAAAAACCCTGCAATCCTATTTATTTCATTTACTTCTGCAGTTGAAACGCTGCCATCGGCATTCGCAATGCTGAAGAGAAAATGGAGAATCTGCAAACGGCTTTCGTAGCGGGTTCTTTGTCGCAAAAGGTTGCAAATGTTCTGCGCCGAAATTTCGCGATTTTTCACTACTTCGTTAAAAACCTTGAAAGTTGCATTGGCACGCTCTCTGCCGTATGCTTGCACAAAATATTGGCGAACATAATCAAGCTCTGTTTGGCTAACGTTTCCATCTGCTTTTATCACCAAAGAAGCCAAAGAAAGCAAGTTCAGTTCAAAATCTGCAGGAGTAACCTGCTGTTGCGAGGTGCCGAAAGAAGTTTGAAAGATTTTCCCTTTTGCGCTAAAATTATCAATTAGGCTTCCTATTAAAAACCCAACAATGGCACCGGGAAAACGGTAAAGTGCATATCCAAGAACGGCCAATAACCAACGAAGCATAAAATGTAATTTTTCTTTTTTAGAGCCGACAAAGGTAACATTTAAAGCACCAAAATTCAAGCACCAAACTCCAAATTACAAATAAGCACCAAATTCCAAATAAATTCTAAGTTCCAAAAAATTCAAAAACTAAATATTCATTTGGTGGAAAATCTGAATTCTAATATCAACTTCGCGCCAAATACAAATTCTCCATTTTGAATAAAGTTTTGAAACCAAGTTTCAACGAAATGGTTTGAACCAGTTTTGAGTTTTAATTTTTAAAATTTATTTGAGATTTGGAATTTGGAATTTGTTATTTCCATTTTGGGTTTTATTTGGAATTTGGTGTCTGTAATTTGGAATTTGCGCTAGTTATTTGGGATTTTTCCTTTTCAGAATTCGTATCTTTGCAATCTTAATTTAATTCAATAAAATACAAATATTATGTACCCACCCGAACTAATAAAACCGATGCGTGAAGACCTTACCAAAGTTGGGTTTTCCGAATTATATACAGCAAAAGATGTTGAAGAAGCACTGAAGCAAGAAGGAACAACTTTGGTAATTGTGAATTCTGTTTGCGGTTGTGCTGCTGCAAATGCAAGACCCGGCGCTGCAATGTCGCTTACAAATGATAAAAAACCCGACCATTTGGTAACCGTTTTTGCAGGCGTTGACCGCGAAGCTGTAGATACCGCTAGAGCTAACATGGTTCCATTTCCACCAAGTTCACCTTCAATGGCTTTGTTCAAAAATGGCGAATTGGTTCATATGTTGGAACGCCACCATATTGAGGGCCGTCCCGCACAAATGATTGCCGAGAATTTGAAAGGCGCTTACAACGAATATTGTTAATTACAGATTGATCTTTGAATGAAAGCAACTAAACCATTAACGATTGTTGTTGGAATCCTTGCTCTTGGAGCACTTTTATTTAATATTTACGAAAATCCGAGGGTTTCACATTTATTCGGAAAAGAAATTGATGATTGGCTTTATAGGGTATTTTGGGTAGTAATTATTGGCCTTTGCGTTTATAATTACATCTACATTGACCGAAACACTTTGAAAAATAATTCGAAATCAAAACGTTGATTTTTTTAAGTTTCAAATTTTAAACATGCAAAAAGGAAAACCGTTTTTTTTAAAGACGGTTTTCTTACTTTTGAATAGAAATGAAAGCACTGTCAAAAATTATTAGTTATCCTTTTACGGTACTGTTTTATCTGCTTTTTGGTATTACAATCTTAGTTTTTCATCCTATTCAGTGGATTAGTTTTAACTGGTTTGGTTATTCGGCGCACAAAAAAACTGTTGATTGTTTTAACTGGACAATAATACGCTGTTTACACACTTTGGGAACTACCTTTCATGTTGATATAAACACAAGCATACCCAATAATGTGCCCATTATAATCGTATCAAACCATCAAAGCATGTGGGATATTTCGCCCATAAGCTGGTATTTACGAAAATATCATCCCAAATTTATTTCCAAAGTAGAATTGGGCAAGGGCATTCCTTCTGTTTCCTTCAATCTACGTCATGGCGGTTCCATTTTGATAGACCGAAAAAACCCAAGGCAAGCGATAGTTGAATTGGTGAAATTTTCAAAATATCTTCAAAAATTCAAAAGAAGCGGTGTAATTTTCCCTGAAGGAACTCGAAGCAAAACGGGTGTGCCAAAGCCTTTCCGAAGAAGCGGTCTACAAACGCTTTTCAAAAAAGTTCCAGACGGCTATGTAGTTCCGGTTTCAATCAACAATTCCTGGAAATTGCAACGTTGGGGCATGTTTCCGATTCAAATGGGCGTTCGGCTGGAAATGACCGCGCACCCCGCCATCAAAATAGCAGATTACGACGTGGAAATGTTGATTGACAAAGTGGAAGAAACAATCACTTCAAAAATCCATAAATAATGGCTTTATTTTCTACCGATGAGATAATTCAAAACACAATCACTTTCGTTAAAAATGAATTGAAAAACGCTGAAGGCGGCCACGATTGGTTTCATATTGAACGGGTTTATAAAAATGCGTTGCTTATTTCCGAAAGTGAAAAAGTAGATGAAATGGTGGTTTCGCTCGGCGCATTGCTTCACGATATAGCCGATTCAAAATTTCACAATGGCGATGAAACCCTTGGGCCAAAAAAGGCACGTCAATTGCTGATATCACAAAATCTTTCAGAAGAAATAATTGAGCACGTTGTAAAAATAATTGAAAATGTTTCGTTTAAGGGTGGAAATAAAAACCAAGAATTTCATTCAAAAGAATTGGAGGTCGTGCAGGATGCCGATAGACTGGACGCCTTGGGAGCAATTGGCATAGCCCGCACTTTTAACTATGGAGGTTTTAAAAACCGAAAATTATACGATCCGGAAATAAAACCGAATTTGAATATGACTCCGGCGGAATATAAGGTTTCGAACAATCCAACCCTCAATCATTTCTACGAAAAATTATTGCTTTTAAAAGACCGAATGAACACTGAAACTGGACGTAAAATCGCTGAAGAAAGGCACCGATTTATGGAAACATTCCTTCAACAATTTTATGCGGAATGGAAGGGAAAGAAATAATTTCTCCGTGCAACTCTGCGGTTCTCCGTGCAACTCTGCGAAATAGCAATTCCACAGAGTCACACAGAGAAAACACGGAGGTTCGCAGAGAAATTTTAAAACAATTTCATCTGCGGATTTTTAAGCTGAAGAAAATGTGAAGCATCCAACGGCTCAATTTTCCTGTCTTTCAAATATCTTTTTTTGGCGATTGCCATTGTGTTTTTCACTTGTTCACTAATAGTGCCTTCACCTTTCATTCGCCTTCCCCAATTGCTGTCGTTGAGGTTTCCGCCGTGGCATTCGGCAATTTGATTCAAGATTCGTTCTGCTTTGTCGGGAATGGTTTTGTGCGCCCAATCCTTAAAAATTTCGGCAACTTGCCCATTTAATCTTACAATTGTGTAACCCACATCAACTGCGCCCAGTTCAGCTACTTTTTTTACTAAAGGAAGAATCTCGTGGCTGTTCAAAGATGGAATAATTGGCGCCATCATCACCCGAACGGGAATTCCATTTTCTGAAAGTGTTTCCACAGTTTTTAATCTTTGTTTTATGCTTGCAGTTCGTGGTTCCAGCAATCTGCGCGTATCTTCCGAAAGGGAGGTGATTGAAATGTTTGTTGAAATAATATTCAGTTTTGACATTTCCTTCAAAATATCGAGATCGCGAAGTATTAGTGAGTTTTTTGTGATGATGCCAGTTGGATGCTTCCATTTTAGCATTACTTCCAAACATTTGCGTGTGATTTCTAGTTTGCGCTCCAGCGGCTGATAGCAGTCCGTATTTCCGGAAAAAACAATGGTGTCTCCCTGCCAATTTTTTGAAGTAATTTTTTCCTCCAAAAGCTGTGGGGCATTTTTTTTGAAAAGAATATTTCGTTCAAAATCCAAGCCGGCGCCATAACCCCAATATTCGTGGCTGTTACGGGCGTAACAATACACACAGCCGTGCTCGCAACCTTGGTACGGATTTGCCGAAAAACCCATCCCAACGTCTGGACTGTCCACTTTATTTACAAATGTTTTTGGGAAAACTTCAATGTAGTTTGTTTTGTTTTTATCTGTTTCCTCGCCTTCCACTTCACAGAAATTTAAATACTCATCCAATACTTCGTGTTTGTTTTCAAAGAAACGGTTGGGTACATTTTTCTGGGCACCACGGCCTTTAAGGACATTATCAGACATAAAAAAACTTTGAAGATTGGGATTCTTCAAAGTTAATTATATTTTGGAATATATCCTTTGATAATTGGAATTAATCCTAATTAGCTATTGCTTTTTTGAAAGCTTCTTTCCCGCCAACCACTGGAATTTCAATAGTTGTTTCGTCAAGATCAATAGTGAGTATAGTTCCAGGTTCTGGCAAAAGTGTAAATTCACTATCGCTCGAAAAAATCATCAAACCAATTTGTTGCCCAGCTGGAATTACTTGATCGTCCGGAATAAGAGTAAAAGACATTTCATAAAACTTACCCGGTTTTAAAGGTTCACTTTCAGTCATTGATTTATAATTCTGTGGATCTGCCCAACCTCGGGTAATAATGTTGTCTGTTATTTTTGCATTCTTGTCTTTGTTCCAAGGTAAAGAAACCATCCAAACGGAAAGATTGGCTGCGGGTTTGCTGCTGGCCAGTTTAATATTCAATTTAGATAGCCCCGAAAGGTGCAGATCTTCCTTTAGAACTGGAGTTACAAAAAGTAATCTGTGAATGGAATTTGCAATTTGCGCGAGCGAATCTCCTGAAAAATTATAGTCATCAGTCAACATAGCTTGAAGTTGTACTGTACTCTTTTTTTCGATAGCCAAAATTCCTTCATTTGGGGAAGTAGAATTTAGATGAAGCATAACTTTTTCAGCATCCGGATTTGGATAATTTGCATAAGATGTTGGATTGTCATTGGGATCATTTTCACGAACAATCCAAGCTTTCGGTTCTTTTTCAACACCATTCTCAATTCCGAAAAGATAACGGGTAAACCAACGGTTCATCATTGACAATGGAGGCGGACCTCCGTGCCCGTTTTGGTGGTAATAGATTTTTACGGGCAATCCCATTTCCTCGGCAGCTTTATAAATTCTGTAACTATGCTCAGGCATTACGTTCCAGTCATTAAAACCGTGTGACATAAACAGAGCGGCTTTCATTGGCTTCATATCGTTCAGATAATCACGGCCAGCCCAAAATTCGTTATAATCGCCT
>JBBQUI010000009.1:0-31174 GCA_038212575.1 Flavobacteriales bacterium | reverse complement strand
GGAAATACTGTGGCTTTTGGATAATATTTGAGTTCTTCCGTCAAATCACCCCCTTTCAAATAGAGGATTCCGTTTTTTCGGTCGTGGAGACTTTTTTTAGCAATCTTTCTATCCACCCAATGCACAAATGTGTTCATTTGGGCAACAGCGCGGCTCACTATAAAATCATATTTCCCTGAAACATTTTCAACGCGGGCATTGGTGGCTTTTACGTTTTTTAGCTGGAGGCCATCAATCACTTCTTCCACAACCCTTATTTTTTTTCCAATACTGTCAACTAAATGAAACTGTACCTCAGGAAATAAAATGGCCAACGGAATACCGGGAAAACCACCACCTGTGCCAACATCCAAAATTTTGGAACCCGGAAGAAAAGTCTGGATTTTAGCTATGCCCAACGAATGGATCACATGACGCAAATAAAGCTCGTCAATATCCTTTCGTGAAACCACATTTATTTTCAAATTCCAATCTTCATAAAGCGATTGTAGTTCCTCAAATTGATTCTTTTGAATATCAGTTAATTGCGAAAAATATTTTAATACTAGCTCCATATTTTAATTTCAATCACAAAAGTATGCCATCTTTCATAAATTAATAGTTTTGAAACCTTACTTTTGAACAAAAGATGATTATTTTTGTGGTTTCCACGATAAAAATCCCCAGTTAAACAAAACATTTTGACATATACAAATCTAAATTTCTCGCGAGTTGACAGAGCCAAATTCTTTAGAACCCTAAATACGCGCGTTAACGAATATTTTAAAGACAATAAAATTGCACGAACAGGAAACTGGAAACTTCACCTTAAAACGGTGGTTATGTTTTCACTTTACCTCACGCCATATTTTTTAATGCTCACGCTTGACTTACCAGACTGGGTACAATTGATTTTTACAGTAGTTATGGGCATTGGGATGGCTGGCGTTGGGATGAATGTGATGCACGATGCAAATCACGGCTCGTATTCTTCAAAAAAATGGGTAAATAAAATAATGGGTAGTAGTATGTACATTCTTGCTGGAAATGTTTATAACTGGCAAGTACAGCACAATGTACTGCACCACACCTACACAAATATTCACGGGCATGACGAAGATTTGGAAGCTGGAAGAATACTTCGGTTTTCAAAACATTCAAAATGGCACAGGCTTCACAAATTTCAGCACATTTACAGCCTTTTCTTTTATGGGCTTTTAACCTTCAACTGGGTGCTAACCACAGATTTTTTTCAGACCAAACGCTACTTGGCGCGTAAGCTATCCTATGGCAAACTGCCAAAACCAGTTACGCAGTGGAGTATTTTGGTAATAACAAAAATGATTTATTTGTCGCTTTGGATTTTAATCCCAATATTATTTTTTAACATTGTTTGGTGGAAAATTTTAATCGGCTTCTTTATTATGCATTATGTTGCAGGCCTTATTTTGAGCGTGGTTTTTCAACTTGCACACGTGGTTGAGGATACTGATATACTGCTTCCAGACGAAAGCGGGACTATGAAAAACACTTGGGCAATACACCAATTGTTCACTACAGTGAATTTTTCAACCAACAACAGAATTGTAAATTGGTATACGGGAGGTTTGAACCACCAAGTGGAACACCATATTTTTCCGAATATTAGCCACGTCCATTATAAAAATATTTCAAAAATTGTAAAAAGCACAACAAAAGAATTTAATCTACCCTATAAAGAATATAAAACCACCCGCCGGGCCCTTATTGCACATTTCAGACACTTAAAAGAAATGGGGCTTAAGCCTGCCGTACCCGCATAATACTTATGGATCAAAGACTTTCAAAACGAGTGAACGAGATGGCTACCTCGGCCACGCTGGCAATGGCTGCCAAAACAAGAGAATTAAAAGAACAAGGAATAGACATAATTGGTTTGAGTCTTGGAGAACCGGATTTCCCCATTCCAGAATTTGTGAAAGAAGCGGCTATCCAAGCAATTAAGGACGATTATCACTCCTACACACCCGTAGATGGTTATGGAGATTTGAAGAAAGCTATAATCACCAAATTCAAAAGAGACAACAACCTAACGTATAAGCCTTCCCAAATTGTGGTTTCCACGGGTGCAAAGCAATCCTTGGCAAACTTGACGATGGTTCTTTTGGATGATGGCGACGAAGTTTTATTACCTGCTCCCTATTGGGTAAGTTATGCAGACCAATGTAAGGTTGCTGGCGGTATTCCAATTGAAATACCCTCTTCAATTGAAAGTGATTTCAAAGTAACTGCTGACGCATTAGAGGCCGCAATTACGCCAAAAACAAAAATGATTATCTACAGTTCGCCCTGCAATCCGAGTGGTTCAGTTTACAGCAAAAAAGAACTTCGGACACTTGCGGATGTTTTGGTGAAATATCCCCACATTATTGTTATTAGTGATGAAATTTACGAACACATCAACTTCATAGGAGAACACGCTTCTATGGCTGAGTTTGATGATATGTATGATAGAACCGTTGTAGTAAATGGTGTTTCCAAAGCTTTTTCCATGACTGGATGGCGCATTGGTTACATAGGTGGACCAGAGTGGATTGCCAAGGCTTGCAACAAAATGCAAGGGCAAGTAACAAGCGGTGCAAACTGTATTGCACAAAGAGCCACCATAACCGCTTTGGAAAATCCGCCGAGCAAAATAAAGTTTATGGTTGACGCCTTTAAAGAAAGAAGAAAGTTGATCTTAGGATTACTTTCGGAAATTGAAGGTTTCAAAACCAATGAGCCCGAAGGGGCTTTCTATGTGTTCCCGGATATTTCCTATTTCTTCGGAAAAAAGCTTCGGGGAAAAAACATCAATACAGCTTCAGATTTTTCACTTTATTTATTAGAAGAAGCCAAAGTAGCAACTGTTACTGGCGAAGCATTTGGCGACCCTAACTGTATTCGTATTTCTTATGCGGCTTCGGAAAAGGACATTAAAGAAGCTATGCTGCGAATAAAAGAAGCACTTAATTAAGAACTTTTAGCCTTATTAAAAAAATGGAAATGGGATTGGTTAAAATTGAACAATCCCATTTCCATCTTATATTTTATCTGTAATTTAGGCTCTTAGAAAAATTAACTATAAAACAAATCTTTTAATGAAAACGAAAATTACCTTATTTCTACTTTTTTTCGCTTTACTTTTTCAAGGACAAGCGCAAGAAAAAACAAAAGCAACTTATGTTGGAAAGGTTGGATCAATGGTACATGTCCCCTCTATAGCCTCAAGGACTAATCTGCCACCGGCCACAACAAAAAAGCAAATTATGCAAGATGGAAGAGCCTCAAAAAACTTAATTGTTCCTGGCAAAGATCCACAAATTGAAGACGATTATTTTGTTCGAAATCCGGACAAAATGGAGCAATTACTTAGCGGAAGAGCGCCTACCTTGGTTTTTGATGCCGCACAATCAAGTTCACAACCTACAGATCCATCTATAGGCGTTGGGCCCAATCACGCTGTAGTTGTTTTCAATACTGGTTTTAGAATATTCGATAAAAGTGGAAATCCGCTAACGGGGCAAGTCAATCCAAACCCTACCATTTTCCCAAATGGAGGTTGCTGCGACCTTACCATTTCTTATGACAACGCTGCCGATAGATTTGTAATGACCTTTTTGGGATCTGGTGCGCAAATAGCCGTTTCTGACGGTCCCGACCCAGTAAATGACGGATGGTATGTTTATACCATTCCACAAATAGACGATTATCAAAAACTTTCTGTTTGGAGTGATGGATATTACATTACTCAAAATTCTGGAGACACAAATAAAATTTATGCAATGGAAAGAGCCAAAATGCTTACTGGCGATCCATCTGCACAAGTAATTGGCTTCCCGCTTCCAGGAATTGTAACTAGTGGTTTTTACAGCCCACAAGCTTTAAACGTAACAAATAACAATCTTCCTGCTCCAGGAGGTTTACCTATTATTTATTTACAAGATGATGCTTGGTCCGGAGTATCGCAGGATCACTTTAAACTGTGGACAGTGGATGTAAACTGGGCGAGCCCAGGAAGTTCCACCATTTCAGCACCTACTGAATTTGTTACCACTCCTTTCATTTCTGTATTTGACGGTGGAAGTTTTTCAAACTTGGCACAACCTGGTGGGGGTGCTGATATTGATGCGCTTCAAGCTACAATAATGAACCAAGCTCAGTTCAGAAAATTTGGCGGCCATAACTCTGCACTTTTCAATTTTGTTGTTGATACCGATGCTAGCAGTGGCGAACTTGCCGGAGTACGTTGGTTCGAACTTCGCCAACCTAGCGATGGACAGCCTTGGACCATATACCAAGAAGGAACTTATACAGCTCCTGACGGAAAACACGCTTGGCATGCAAGTATGATGATGGACGTTCAAGGAAATATTGGTATGGGATATACCTCCATGGCAGGCCCAACCACTCCAGACCCAACAACCAAAAGAGTAAGTTCATACTATACCGGTCGTTATGCAAACGATCCATTGAACACGATGACCATTGCAGAAGAATTAATTGCAGCTGGAAACCAAAATATTCCTGGTTTACGCTATGGTGATTATAGTAAAATAGACCTAGACCCTTCTAACGATAAAGAATTCTGGTTCATTAATGAATATATGAACACTGGAAGAAAAGATGTGGTAGGTGTTTTTCAAATAGCTCCAAACTTTAATAACGATGTTGGTGTGGTTAGTATTGATGCACCAATAACCGGCACTCTTTCAAACAGCGAAACTGTTACAGTTACCATTTTTAATTATGGACAGAACAGCGCCTCGAACATTCCGGTGACTTTTCAAGTTGATGGTGGAGCAGTTATTTCAGAGATTTTTCCAGGCACAATCGCTTCTGCAGCAACTGCACAATATACTTTTACTGCAACTTCGAACATGGGGACTGTGGGGCAAACATATTCTATCACTTCGGAAACCAATTTGGCGGGTGATGAAGACACAACCAATGACGCCCGCACAAAGTCTGTTACCTATTTACAGCCCAATGACATAGGTGTTAGCGCCATTACAGCTCCTGTTTCAGGTACAGATCTCACTGGTGCTGAAAACATTATTGTTACTGTCAATAACTTTGGAGGCGAACCAAAATCCAATTTTGATGTATCTTATAATCTTGACGGAACTATTGTTACCGAAGTGCTAGTAGGGCCTTTGGCTGGAAATTCCTCAACATCCTATACTTTTGTACAGACAGGCGATTTTTCTGCTTTGGGTAGTTATAACCTAAGTGCATACACTTCATTACCGGGAGATAGCGACACTTCAAACGATTCAACTTCTGTAGTTATTGTTAAACAGAACTGTCAGCCAGTTGGCGATTGTACTTTTGGTGATGGACTCCAGCTTTTTAGTGTAACAGACATTAATAATCCATCAGGTTGCGAAGGTTATGCAGATTTCACAAATTTAATCGCCGTTATGGATCCAGATTCTACCAATGATCTAACCTTAACTACAGGTTATGGAGATCAATTTGTTCGTGTATGGATAGATTTTAATGATGATTTTGTTTTCACAAATAACGAAATCGTAGTAAACAACGTGGTGATTGCACCAGGACAAGGCGGTGGAACATATACAATTACAACAGATTTGGTAGTTCCAGCCGGAGCAGCTTTGGGTCAACACTTAATGCGTGCCAAAACAAACTGGCAAGGTCCCGTGCCTGATGATGCCTGTGAAGAAACAACCTTTGGAGAAACCGAAGACTACACTGCACAAATAGGAATTTTAGGCGTTCAAGACAATATTTTTGACGAAAATGGTTTGACCGTTTTAACATTGGAAAACAACAATTTCGACGTTAGTCTAAAAACAGTCAACTATTCCGGTGCTATGAACCTTTCGGTTTATAATACATTGGGGCAAAGATTGTTGTTCAAAAAATTGGAAAACAACGGGAACGGATACAACTACAAATTGGACATGAGCTATGTGGCCAAAGGCGTTTATTTGGTTCGTGTTGGAAACCTCGATAACGGAAGGGTTAAACGAATTATCGTTAAATAAACCCACACTTCTATAATTTAGAAAAACCCAAAGCACAAATTGTGCTTTGGGTTTTTTCATTAAATCTATTCCCGTATTTTTACAAAAACTCATAGAATGGCCAAAATTTTATTATTGGGAAGCGGTGAACTCGGCAAAGAATTTACCATTGCAGCAAAGCGAATTGGGCAAACTGTTATTGCAGTTGATAGCTATAAAAATGCACCCGCCGCACAAATCGCAGATTTTTCGGAGGTAATAAATATGCTCGACGGAAAGGCGCTTGATGCCATTGTTGAAAAATACAAACCAGACTATATTGTTCCCGAAATCGAAGCCATCCGCACCGAGCGTTTTTACGAATATGAAAAGCAAGGTTATACGGTAATCCCTTCCGCGAAAGCGGCAAACTTCACCATGAACCGCAAGGCCATTCGCGATCTTGCCTCAAAAGAATTAGGTTTGAAAACCGCTGTATATCGATATGCAACCTCAACCGAAAGTCTGAAAAAGGCGGTGTCAGAAATAGGACTGCCCTGTGTTGTAAAACCTTTAATGTCTTCCAGCGGAAAAGGCCAAAGCACAATAAAAACGGAAGCAGACATTGAAAAAGCGTGGACGTATTCGCAAGACGGTTCCCGCGGCGATGTAGCCGAAGTAATCGTGGAAGCCTTCGTAAATTTTAATTATGAAATTACACTGCTCACAGTTACCCAGCGCAACGGCAAAACCCTTTTCTGTCCACCCATTGGCCACAGGCAGGAACGTGGAGATTATATGGAAAGTTGGCAACCCGCGCCTATGGAAAGTGAAATTTTAAAAGAAGCACAACAAATGGCCAAAAAAGTAACCAACACCCTAACTGGCTGCGGAATTTGGGGTGTTGAGTTTTTTGTGGCTGATGAAGGTGTATATTTTTCTGAACTTTCCCCAAGACCGCATGACACTGGAATGGTCACGCTCGCAAAAACACAAAATTTCAATGAATTTGAATTGCATCTTCGCGCTGTGCTCGGACTTCCAATTCCTGAAATAACACTGGAGCGAATAGGTGCCAGCGCAGTTATTTTAGCTTTGGAGAATTCCGAAAATCCAACTTTTGAAGGTTTGGAAAATTTGGCAGCTTCCCCGAAAACTGATTTCAGAATCTTCGGAAAACCCACTTCCCGTCCCTACCGAAGAATGGGCGTGGTCTTAACCCACGACAAGCTTGAAGGAAATATTTCAGAAGTAACCCAAAGAGCAAAAAATTTGGCTCAACAAGTAAAAGTAATGTCAGGAAAAACCTAACATTTACTCCTGTCACCCTGAGCGCAGTAGAAGGGCTGAACTTTGAACTTTAAACTCAAAACTATCTATTCCTCCAGAAGAATGGCGTGAGCAGAATCAGAACGGTAAACAATTCTAACCTTCCAATAAGCATCAAGAAACTGGACCACCATTTTGCGGCATCGGGCAAATATGCATAATTATTCACAGGGCCTAGATCGCCAAGCGCAGGACCAATATTTCCCAAAGAAGAGGCGGCGCCACCCAGAGCCGTTTTAAAATCCAAACCTAACCAAGAGAAAACCAAAGTGCCTATAATAAAGGAAAGCATATAAAGAATAAAAAAACCAAGAATGTTGAAAACAATAGGCTGAGCTACCGCTTTTCGATTATAACGAACGGGCAAAATTGCGTGTGGATGCAATGTTCTTTTAAATTCAAGCACGCCATTTTTAATCATTAATAAGTGGCGCATCACTTTAATTCCCCCAGCTGTCGAGCCTGCACAACCGCCCAAAAACATCATTCCAAAGAAGAAAATAGTTAAAAACGGGCTCCACAAAGTATAATCCGCACTCACAAAACCTGTAGTAGTAATAATGGTTAGCACCTGAAAAAGCGCATGGCGAAAGGCACTTTCAAATGGGCCCCAAACCATCGGATGTGCAATGCTTGAAAGCGTGACATCTGCTTCAAAATAAATAAGAAGTGCAGCTACAATGGTCAGCCCAACAATAAAAGCTGTATATAGCTTAAATTCCTCATCCTTAAATATTTTTTGAAATTTCCGTTTAAAGGCGAAATAACTAAGTACGAAATTACTTCCTGCCAAAAACATAAATACAATTATGATGTACTGTACCATTGGGTTGTCATTCCAAAAAGCCACACTCGCATTTTTTGTAGAGAAACCACCAGTACTCAATGTTGCCAACGAATGGTTGATAGCATCAAAAAAACTCATCCCTGCTAATTTCAATAAAATGGTTTCGGCTAAGGTGTAACCAACATAAATCAGCCAAAGTCTTTTTGCGGTATCCGTAATTCTGGGATGCAGTTTATCCCCGCCTGGACCTGGCGCTTCCGCTGCAAAAAGCTGCATGCCACCAATTCCCAGCAATGGTAAAATTGCTATTGCCAAAACGATAATTCCCATACCACCTATCCATTGCGTAATGCTTCTCCAAAACAAAACACCCCGCGGGATGCTTTCAATATCAGTTAAAATAGAAGCTCCAGTGGTTGTATAACCGCTCATCGTTTCAAAAAAAGCATCGGTAAAACTAGGAATTGCGTTGGTAAAAATATAAGGCAGCGTTCCGATAAGTGCCATAAAAATCCAACCAAAAGCAACGATAATGTATCCTTCTCTTTTTTGGATTTCCTTTCGGTGGTTTTTTGTCAAAAGCATAATAATAGCCCCAACACCCAATGCAACGGTTCCTGCCAAAAGCATTTTTTTGAGCACACCATCTTCATAATACCAACTTACAATGGAAGACAGAAGCATAAAACCGCCATTAACCATGAGCAAAAGGCCCATTAAGTGCGAAATTATTTTATAGTTAAGTTTTGTAAGCGAACTCATTATATAAAGAGTTTTTCCACTTTTCCGATGGATTGCGGCAGGCAGCAAACCACTACTCTATCACCATTTTTTATTTCGAAATCACCTAAGGCAATCATACCTTCCCCGTTTCTAATGACTCCTCCAATAATGGCTGAAACAGGAAAATCAAGATCTTTTATTTTTCTGTTGCATACTTTGGAATGCGAAGAAACCTGAAACTCGAGCAACTCTGCATTCATGTTGTTAAGTTTCGTCATTGCAAGAACTTCGCCTTTGCGCACATAGCGGAAAATATTGTTTGCCGCCAAAAGTTTTTTGTTGATAAGCGTATCAATACCTATGGAATGTGAAAGCTGAAAATAATCCATATTTTCAACTAAAGCGATAGCCTTTTTCACACCTTTAGATTTTGCGACCAAACAGGACATAATATTAGTTTCGCTGTTTCCGGTCACAGCGATGAATGCATCCATATCTTCAATAGATTCTTCCTGCAACAAATCTACATTACGGCCATCGCCGTTTATTACAAGACACCCTGGAATATCATCTGCAATTTCAAAAGCTTTGTCTTTGCTGCTTTCAATAAGTTTTACGTTAAAGCTACTTTTACAAAGATCTTTTGCTGTTTTGTAACCTATTTTGCTTCCGCCGAGAATCATTACATTTTTGATTTCCTGCCTAACTTTTCCTGTGAGTTTAAAAATTTGTTCTACCCCATTTTTTACAGTAGTAAAATAAACCTGATCGCCCTCTTTAAATTGTGTATCTCCCCGCGGAATCAAAGTATATTGGGTACCGAAACGTTGCAACGCGATGGGTACATACCTTAATTCTGGATATATTTTTGCCACTTCTTTTACAGATTTGCCCACAAAAGCGGAAGTACGTGAAAGGCTAAGCCCGATCATTGTCAAGGCACCATTTTCAAACTCGTAAGTATCGTTGAAAGCACTTTGGTTGAGCAAAAGTTCAATTTCGTTGGAAGCCAAGGATTCTGGCGAAATCAATTCATCAATCCCAAATTTTTTGAAACCAACTTCATCTTTTCTGTCTATAAATTCGGTATTGGAAATTCGTGCAATGGTACGTTTGGCACCCAATTGTTTGGCGAGAACACAAACGGTAATGTTAGTAGTTTCACTGGAAGTAACGGCAATTACAAGATCCGTTTCGTTAACCCGGGAGTCCTGCAAAACCGAAATTGAGGTCGCGTCGCCACGAACCACCCGTATATCCAAATGTGTGTCGGCATGTGCCAAAGATTCGCGGTTGGTATCAATCAGCGTGATATCCTGAGATTCAAACGACAGCAATTTTGCAAGGTGAAAACCTACTTCTCCAGCGCCAGCAACAATAATTTTCATTGAACTATTTTTTAATCCTTAAAATAATTTTTTGAGATCGAATCCAAAAATATATATTTTAAAAATGAATCTTGGCAAAGATATAGAATTTTGACGCATCCCTAACAGAACCACAATCAATGTATTTGTGGCTGAAAACCATTACAAATCTTAAAAAATATGTAGTTTTGCAGGCGCAATTTATGGAAAAGAAAATAACACCCTATAAAAATTCTTCGGAAGGGAAAAAGAAACAGGTTGAACAGATGTTTGATACTATTTCTGAAAATTATGATGGACTCAATCGTATAATTTCGTTGGGTTCGGATATTAAATGGCGAAAAAAAGTCATTAAAATGGTTGCAGAAAAAAATCCGAAAAGCATACTTGATATTGCTACCGGAACCGGCGATCTTGCCATTCAGTTTGCCGAAAAAACTTCTGCAGAAAAAATTGTAGGGTTGGACATTTCCGAAGGAATGCTTTCCGTTGCCCGAAAAAAGGTATTGGGGAAAAAGATTTCAGAAAAAATTGAGTTCGTGCAAGCAGATTCAGAAGCTCTGCCTTTTGAAAACAACACTTTTGACGCAATAACGGTTTCCTTTGGCATCCGCAATTTTGAAAATCTTGAAAAAGGGCTTTCGGAAATTCTTCGTGTGCTAAAAAAAGGCGGAATTTTTGTGGTTTTGGAAACTTCGGTACCTACAAATTTTCCTTTTAAACAAGGGTATTATTTTTATTCAAAAAGTATTTTACCGCTCGTGGGCAAGCTCTTTTCAAAAGATAAAGTTGCCTATAAATATTTAAGTGAAAGTGCTTCGGTATTTCCACATGGCGAAAAGCTCAACAATATTTTGCGCAAAATTGGGTTTAATGAAGTGAAAAATAAACCGCAAACTTTCGGGGTGGCAACCATCTATAACGCTACAAAATAATTTATGAAGAAGCTATTTTTTGTACTGGCCGTTTTATTCATTGCAAACAGCGCGCATGCGCAGTGGTTTTTCAACAAGGAACGGATTGCTAATTTGGAAAATTTTGATAAAAAACGATTTTCTTGGGGCTACTTTTTGGGCTTCAATAGTTATGATTTTAAAATTGATTACAAAGACCAATATGCAGACGATAACACAGATATTCAAGTGGAGCGCTCCACGGGTTTTAATGTTGGGCTTGTTGGCGATATGCGCATAAATGAATATTTCAATCTTCGTTTGGAACCGGGATTATATTTTACTCAGCGAAATCTTACTTTTCCGGGATTTACAGAACCGAAAGACTATTTGCGCGAGGTAAAATCTACTTACATCCACGTGCCGCTCTTACTAAAAGTTTCAACCAAACGATTGAACAATATAAAACCATTTATAATTGGTGGGGTTTCCACTTCGCTCAATCTTTCCAGTAATGAAAAAAACCCTGAAGATAATGAGCAGGGAAAATTCCGGATGACGAAAGGAACCAATTATTACGAACTTGGTTTTGGGATCGATTTCTATTTGTATTATTTCAAATTCACACCTTCCATTCGTGGTGTTTTTGCGCTTAGCGATGAATTGGTTCCCGATGACGACCCCAACAGCCCTTGGACCGGAAACATCGACAAATTATCTTCGCGTGGAGTTTTCGTGAATTTTACTTTTCAGTAAACCTTCTAAATTCGCTTAAAAGAATAGCGGTTGCCGTTGCCACATTCAGGCTTTCGGTTTTTTGTGATTTTCCGAAACGTGGAATGGTTATTTTGTGAGTAATTTTCCGAATAATTTCTTCTGAAATTCCGTTGGCTTCGTTGCCCATTACGATTATTCCATCTTTGGGAAGTTTTTCAGCATAAACACTTTTTCCGTCCATAAAACCACCATAAATGGGCAGTTTCGTTTTTTCGAAAAAGGCTGAAAGCGACAAATAATGAATTTGCACCCGTGCCAAAGAACCCATGGTTGCCTGCACCACTTTTGGGTTGAAACAATCTGCGGTGTCTTCGGAACAAATTAATTGCTGCACTCCAAACCAATCACACAAACGAATAATTGTACCTAAATTTCCTGGGTCGCGGACGGCATCCAAAGCCACCATCAAACCGAAATCCTGCAAAGGTTTTGGCTTGGGCATTTTAAAAATTGCCAAAGAATTATTTGCAGTTTTTAAAAAACTTATCTTTTTAAGTTCGGCATCAGTTACGTGAAAATGATTTTCGGCAGCAATCTGTGTTGCTTCCTTCGTAAATAGTGATTCAAGCTTAAAACCTTCTTTCAGCAATTCGGCAATAACTTTTGGCCCTTCACCCACAAAAAGACCTGTTTGATCGCGGTACTTTTTTTGCTGAAGATTCGTTATTAATTTTGTTTGACTTTTGCTGACCAAAATATAGTATTTTTGAATTTGAATAAAAATGTACACTTGAAGCGCGACCTCACAAAAATATCACTATTTATAGTATTAATCAGCTTGTTTTTTTCCTGTAATGCTGTAAAGCGTGTACCCGATGGAAAATTTTTACTTACCGAAAACACCATTTTTGTTGATAGCATAGAAACAAAAGATGCGGGAGTTTACAGCCAATTGGCTCAGAAACCGAATACTTCAATCCCTCTGATTGGGGTTCCTTTGGGTTTGCACATATACAATCTTGCAGACCCGCAACCAGATTCTACATTTTATAGATGGCTTCACAAAAACCCAAAGCGCGAGGAGCGGCTTATTCGTTTACTTTCAAAAAAGCAAGTGGACCAATTAGACAGTAGTTACGTAGGGATCAACAAATGGCTTCAAAAATCTGGAGATGCCCCAGTGGTTATAGACGACAAAAAAATTGAAAAATCCATGGTGCGATTAAAGCGCTGGTACGCAAGTTATGGCTATTTTAATGACGAAGTTGATTATAAGATTGAGCCTAGCGAAAAGAAAAACAAAAGAGCCGCCATCACCTATTTTGTGAAAAGACACAAGCCCTATTTTGTGGGTGATTCCATTATTGAAAAAATAAGTTCGCCCGTAGTTGATTCAATGTTTCAAATTACCAAAGCCAGTTCATTCATCGTTCCGGGAAAACAATATGCCGCAAATGATTTTGTGAACGAACGCGACCGTCTCACCATTCAGTTTAGAAATTCGGGGCTGTATCACTTTAATCAGGAATATGTAGGTTTTGAAGCGGATACCGTAAATACTGACCATAAAGCCGATATTACTTACATTATCCCTGATAGAAAAATTAGCGAGGGAGACAGTACCTATACGGTTCCTTTTAAAGTTCACAGTATTAATGAAGTTAGGATCGTTACGGATTTTACATATGAAAACAAGGATAAAAAATTTCAGGATTCCATAAGTTATAAGGGGTATAAACTCTTCAGTTATGGCAAAATGCGTTTTCGTCCAAAAGCCATTACGGATGCCATTTCCGTTACTCCGGGGAAAATTTATAAGGATATTGACAGAACCTTGACCTACAACCAAATTAGCGATCTGCGTATTTTTAAATACCCGAATATAAGTTATACCGAAGTAGAAAAAGATTCCACGGGAAGATTGTTGAATTCTACTATTATGTTAAGTCCGCGCGATCGTTTTACGCTTGGGGTGGATTTTGATGTATATACCTCTACCATACAGCAATTTGGAATCAGTTTTAGCGGAAATATTATTTTTAGAAATATTTTTCGCGGGGCTGAAATATTACAAATTTCAGGTCGTGGCAGTCTCGGTTCTTCTAAAGATGCCGCGGACAGCGAAAGCAATTTTTTCAACATTTCAGAATTTGGCGGCGACGCGAAGCTTACTTTTCCAAGGATTATATTCCCCATAAATACAGAAAAACTGATCCCGAAATATATGTCGCCATCAACTAGCGTGAGTTTTGGAGCGAGCGCTCAGAATAATATTGGTTTGGACAGGCAATCTATCAATGCAATTTATAATTACAGATGGAAACCTTCAAAAATTCTTACCTATCAATTGGATTTAATGAATCTTCAATACGTTCGGAACCTAAATACGGAAAATTATTTCAATGTTTACAAAAGTTCCTATAACAGGCTGAATGAAATAGCGCAGGACTTAAATTATGATTTCGGCAATCCAGATTCTAATCCCATGCTAGGAATTCCGAATGAAACAAACATGTTTATTTCTGATGTTTTAAATCGAGATATAAATTCCGACGATAAAACCTATCAAGAAGTTTTAAGCATTTTTGAGCGCCAATCACGCCTTAGCGAGAACAACCTCATTTTTGCTTCCAATGTAACGTTAACCCGAGACACACGGGAAAACATTACTGACAATAATTTTTCGCGATTACGACTAAAACTTGAATCAGCGGGCAATGTGCTTTCTGGAATTTCCAGTCTTGCTGGAATTAAAAAAAATGATGCCGGAAATTACAAAACCTTGGGCGTTGTCTATTCGCAATATGCAAAAGTGGAAGCGGAATACATAAAACATTGGAACATAACCAGTAACAATATAGTTGCCGTCCGAGCTTTTGGCGGTATTGCCATTCCTTACGGAAACAGCAACAGTATTCCTTTTACCAAAAGTTATTTTGCCGGTGGCGCCAACGACAACCGTGGTTGGAGAGCGTATGACCTTGGCCCCGGGAGCAGCGGAAGCATTCTTGATTTTAACGATGCAAACTTCAAACTTGCCTTTAATGCTGAGTTCAGGTTTACCATATTGGGAGCCTTTAAGGGTGCTTTATTCGTAGACGCAGGAAACATTTGGAATGTGTTGGACAACATAGAAGACGAAGCAGCGGTATTTAACGGCATTGCAGATATAAAAGAACTTGCGGTTGCTTCGGGTTTTGGGCTTCGTTATGATTTCGGATTTTTTGTGTTGCGTTTTGACGTTGGTTTTAAAACACACAACCCTGCAAATCCTATTGGCGAACGGTGGTTTAGGGATTATAATTTTCCAAATGCAGTTTATAACATAGGTATCAACTATCCCTTCTAAACCATATAAATTTGTTATTTTTGCTTGTTGAAATCAGTTATCGGTTGACGGTTGACGGTTGCGACATTTAACAAATATCGATTAACATTTTACGGAAAGAAATTATGAGCCACGGAATTAAGCCCGGAGTAGCTACGGGGAAAGAAGTTCAAAAAATACATCAATACGCAAAAGAGAAAGGTTTTGCAATGCCTGCCGTAAACGTTGTAGGTTCGGACAGTGTTAACGCTGTTATGGAAACAGCCGCCGCTCTGAATTCGCCAGTGATCATTCAATTTTCAAATGGCGGAGCACATTTTAATGCCGGAAAAGGCCTTTCCAATGAAAACGAAAAAGCTGCAATAGCCGGTGGCGTTGCTGGCGCAAAACATATTCACGAACTTGCGAAAGTTTATGGGGCTACTGTTATTCTTCACACAGACCATTGCGCTAAAAAATTGCTTCCATGGATTGACGGCTTGCTTGATGCTGGTGAAAAATTCTACAAAGAAAACGGGAAACCACTATATAGCTCACATATGATAGATCTTTCCGAAGAGCCTATAGAAGAAAATATTGAAATCTGCAAACGCTATTTGGAGCGGATGAGCAAAATAGGGATGACCCTTGAAATTGAGTTGGGAATCACTGGTGGAGAAGAAGATGGCGTGGATAATACTGGCGTCGATTCCTCAAAACTATATACCCAACCCGAAGAAGTTGCTTATGCCTACAAAGAGCTTTCAAAAATAAGCGATCAATTTACCATTGCCGCCGCTTTTGGGAACGTTCACGGGGTTTACAAACCTGGCAATGTAAAGTTGACTCCTGTAATCCTTAAAAATTCACAGGAATATGTTCAGAAAAAATTCAACACCGGGCATAATCCAATCGATTTTGTGTTTCACGGCGGAAGCGGTTCCACTTTGGAAGAAATACGGGAAGCAATCAGTTATGGAGTAATAAAGATGAATATTGACACCGATATGCAATTCGCCTTTACAGAAGGTGTACGCGATTATATGGTGAACAATCTGGAATATTTAAAAACACAAATTGGAAATCCGGAAGGCGATGATGTTCCAAACAAAAAATATTACGACCCAAGAAAATGGCTTCGCGATGGTGAAATCACTTTCAAAAAAAGACTTGAAAAAGCTTTTGCAGATTTGAACAATGTGAATACATTATAGTGGAGTCCCCCAAGCTCCAAAAGGGGGAAACGGGATAATTAGATTCTGAAACAATAGAATCCATAGTATCAACAGTAACAATTGCATCAATAGCATCCACAGTATTAAACTACAAACCATAAACACCTAACTATAACATTATGCCTTGGTTTAAAAGAACAAAAAAAGGGATACAAACTCCAACAGAAGATAAAAAAGATGTTCCAAAAGGACTGTGGTACAAATCGCCCACGGGGAAAATTGTGGATAGTGATGAGCTAGAAAGGAATTTTTATGTGAGTCCCGAAGATGGCTACCATGTTCGTATTGGAAGCAAAGAGTATTTTGAAATCCTTTTTGACGATAATAAATTTAAAGAGCTCGATAAAAATCTTACGTCCCAAGATACTTTAAAATTCGAGGATAAAAAGAAATATACAGAAAGGTTAAAGGAAGCGCAGGACAAAACCGGTCTCAAAGACGCTATCCGTTGTGCCGTTGGAAAATCGATGGGTGCTGATTTGGTAATAGCCTGTATGGACTTCAGTTTTATTGGAGGTTCTATGGGAAGCGTTGTAGGTGAAAAAATAGCACGTGCAGCAGATTATTCGCTTAAAAAGAAAATTCCTTTATTGATAATTTCAAAAAGTGGTGGTGCCCGAATGATGGAAGCGGCGCTTTCATTGATGCAGCTTGCAAAAACAAGTGTAAAGCTTGCTCAACTTAGTGATGCTGGAATACCTTATATTTCTTTATGCACAGACCCAACTACGGGAGGAACTACCGCTTCTTTCGCAATGTTGGGTGATATAAATATTAGCGAACCTGGCGCATTGATTGGTTTCGCAGGGCCCCGCGTTGTTCGTGACACCACCGGAAAAGAACTGCCGGAAGGTTTCCAAACCGCCGAATTTGTTTTGGAGCACGGTTTCCTTGATTTTATAACCCATCGCCGAGACCTAAAACGGAAAATCAATCTATACCTCGATTTGGTTATGAACAGACCACTTAGAGAGAAAACCGCATAAAAAAAGCTGCCCAAAACGGGCAGCTTTTTTCTACTTATCAAATTCAATTAATTCATTATAAAAGGATATTCTTGGCCATTATAAATAAACACAGCCATATTATCACATTCGCCTTCACCAAAATCAATTGCTGCCGTTACCCCATCCTGTGAAACTTCAAGTCTTCCTGCAACCACATATGGGCAGGCCGTTTTATAAACGAGGGTCTCAGTCACTTCGCCACTTCGTTCAAAACCATTTGTAAACTCGGTTTGCCAATTTCCAGTCACGTGATAAACGTTATCCAGCCAAGTCCCGGAACCAACACCCTCTACCCACTCTGAAATACGGGTACCATTCCTGGTGCCTGTAACCGTTGTGTTGGGAAAACTCACGGTGATACTTTCATTAACGGTTGATTGCGGATTATCATTTTGATTTGCTATTTCATATAAAATACTACCACCACCGCTTACGCCATTTCCGTTAAAAATAAAATCCTGGAATGTGTAGTTAACGGTATATGTTCCGCTCATTAAAGGACCATATTCCAAAAGGATACTTCCGGAAACAACGTTGCCATTGTTCAAGGTACAGGAATCACCAAAATCCAATAAGATTGTAAACACATTTCCTTGAACTTCAACAGTGATTTCAGTACATGCCGGGAATAATGAAAATCGCGTGATGCCTCGGCCTTCCGTTTCGTTTTCAACAAAAGCTTGTTCTATAATATTGAATGTACCTTCGGTAACATTGTCTGTTTTTGCAGCTCTCATAGAATTGTCTGAAGAAAAATTAACTTCTTCAGTTGAATTATCCTCTTCCTTATCACAACTTGTAAAGAGGAAGATACCCATCGTAAAAAATGCAACAATTAATCTAAAAGGGATATTTTTCATAAGTTTGATGTTTAGTAGTTTAGGCATTTATAACGCTGAAAAAAGTAAATTCAATATATTTTAAATTAATTTTATTTTATTGACATCAATTTTCAATTCGATTTTGTACTTTTGCGCCCTTGATTACAATCCCGAAGCCGTCGGGAGTAGTCAGTACATAAAAATCATTTTAATAATATTGGCATGTATTTATCACAAGAAGAAAAAGAAAAAATTTTTACAAAACACGGAAAGTCCAAGACTGACACTGGTTCAGCAGAAGGACAGATTGCGTTATTCACTTACCGCATTGCCCATTTAACAAAACACCTAAAAGCAAACCATAAGGATTACAATACAGAGCGTTCTTTGGTAATGTTAGTAGGTAAGCGCAGAGCATTGTTGGATTATCTTATGAAAAAAGACATCCTTCGTTACCGTGCTATCATAAAAGAATTAGAATTACGTAAGTAATATTTCAAAGGGCTCTTGCGAGCCCTTTTATTTTTTAAAAGAAAGTTTTGCCCCAACCCTAAAGGGAGAACTTTCTCAATAATAATGGTTTTTCATTTTCACCCTTTAGGGTTGGGGGTAAAAAAATTGAAAAATCATTTCATAGAAAAGCTACCCAAAGGTTTTTCATTGGTCAACCACAACAACACAACAACGCTCGACTGAAAATCAGTCGTTGACCATTTTTAACCGTACTCCTTCGCTATTGCCGAAAAGGCAAAAGCTTCGGAGCACAAAAATGAAAAACAAATGATACCTAAAGTATTTAGAGAGGTCATAGACCTAGGTGATGGAAGGGAAATTTCCATCGAAACCGGAAAATTGGCAAAACAGGCCCACGGTTCTGTAGTTGTTCAATCCGGAAAATGTATGCTGCTTTGTACCGTAGTTTCAAACTACCAACAAAGCGATGTTGATTTTCTACCTTTAACCGTAGATTATCGCGAAAAATTTGCCGCTTCGGGTCGTTATCCTGGTGGTTTCTTCAAAAGAGAAGCAAGACCGAGTGATGGTGAAGTATTGACAATGCGTTTAGTGGACCGCGTTTTGCGCCCACTTTTCCCAAAAGATTATCACGCCGAAACACAAGTGATGATTCAGTTAATGAGCCATGATGATGAGGTTATGCCAGATGCAATGGCAGGATTGGCGGCTTCTGCAGCTATACAGCTATCAGATTTTCCTTTTGAATGTGCAATTTCTGAAGCACGCGTAGGCCGTGTTAATGGCGAATTCGTTATAAACCCTTCAAGATCCCAACTGGAAGAATCAGACATCGATATGGTGATTGGAGCTTCCGCGGATTCTGTGATGATGGTTGAAGGTGAAATGAAAGAAATTTCAGAAGAGGAAATGGTTGAGGCCATCAAATTTGCACACGAACACATTAAAAAACAATGTGAAGCGCAAATGAGATTAGCTGAAGCTGTTGGAAGAAAAGAAGTACGTGAGTACGATTCTGAACGCAAAGATGAAGATCTCGCGAAGAAAATTCACGATATGGCGTACGACAAAGTTTACGCAGTTGCGAAGGCAGGATCGGCAAAACACGAAAGAAGCGCTTCCTTTTCAGAAATAAAAGAAGAAATAAAAGCCAGTTTTTCTGAAGAAGAAATGGCAGATTTTGGTGGTCTGGTTTCAAAATATTACAACAAAGCTGAAAAAGCTGCCGTTCGTGACCTTACCTTAAACGAAGGTTTGCGTTTGGATGGAAGAAAAACTGACGAGATTCGCCCAATTTGGTGCGAGGTTGACTATTTGCCTTCCGTACACGGCTCTGCAATTTTTACCCGTGGGGAAACACAAGCTTTGGCAACCGTTACTTTGGGAACTTCACGCGAAGCAAACCAAATTGATATGCCATCATTTGAAGGTGAGGAAACATTTTACCTTCACTACAACTTCCCTCCTTTCTCAACTGGTGAGGCCCGCCCAATTCGCGGTACTTCCCGTAGAGAAGTTGGTCACGGAAACTTGGCACAAAGAGCTTTAAAAGGAATGATCCCAAAAGATTGTCCCTATACAGTGCGTGTAGTTGCAGAAGTATTGGAATCTAACGGTTCTTCTTCAATGGCAACCGTTTGTAGCGGAACAATGGCGTTGATGGATGCTGGGGTTCAATTGAAGAAACCTGTTTCCGGAATTGCAATGGGATTGATTTCTGATGGCGAAACTGGAAAATACGCAGTACTTTCTGATATTTTAGGTGATGAAGATCACTTGGGAGACATGGACTTTAAAGTAACCGGAACGGCTGACGGAATTACCGCTTGCCAAATGGATATTAAAGTAAAAGGTCTTTCCTATGAAATTTTGGTGAACGCTTTAAAGCAAGCATCAGCTGGTCGTTTGCACATACTTGATAAATTAATCGAGACTATTGCAACACCAAATGCAGATGTGAAACCTCACGCTCCAAAAATGATTACCGTTACTATTCCGAACGAATTTATTGGTGCATTGATTGGACCAGGTGGAAAAGTAATACAACAACTTCAAAAAGACACAAAAACAACTATTGTTATCAATGAAGATCCTATTACCGAAGAAGGTATCGTGGAAATTCTTGGAACAAACCAAGAAGGAATTGATGCAGTATTGGCGAAGATTGATTCGCTTACCTTCAAGCCTGAAGTTGGTAGTGTTTATGAAGTGAAAGTTATCAAGATGCTTGACTTTGGTGCCGTTGTAGAATACAAAGATGCTCCCGGAAACGAGACATTACTACACGTAAGTGAACTTGCTTGGGAAAGAACAGAAAACGTAACCGACGTTGTAAATATGGGTGATGTTTTTGATGTGAAATTTATTGGTTTCGATCCTAGAACGAAAAAAGATAAAGTTTCAAGAAAAGCGTTGTTGCCAAAACCAGAAGGTTATAAGGAACGTCCACCACGCGATGATAGCCGAAGTGGTTCAAGAGACAGAGATAATCGTGGACGCGACAACCGTGGCCGTGATAGTCGCGATAGCCGTGACAGCCGTGACAGAGATAGAAAGAGAGATTAAATAAAAGTTATGAAGTTATGAGTGCAGAGTTAAGCAACACTCATAACTCTGAACTCTGAACTAAAAAAACGCCTTCAGCAATGAGGGCGTTTTTTATTCAAGGGATCCAGTAATTGTAATTTTTGCTACCTTTAACAAAGAAAGTAAAATAAAAGCCATGACACAGATTACGGTTAAAAAAGGGACATTATCCAAAACTGAGTTTAATTCTGCTAAAGAATTATTTATTTATTTAAAGGACAAATTAGCTCCCTTGAAACTTTATTTAATTGACGAACAAGAGATTTCAACGGAATCCCTAAAGAAAATAGAACTTTCAAAAAACGATCTCCACAAAAAATTGACAGATTTTAAGGGATGAAGATATTTGAGGAAGATGGTATTATCGAATATATCAAAAAAAGAAACCTAGAAAAACCATATTTAGAGGCCAAGAAATATATGGAAGAGGGTTTTTATGAAATTATAGATTTAAGAAAAAGAAAGCCCAAAACTGCTATTGTTTTACTTCAAAATCACAAAAAAATATAGAGCCATTGAATATGAAGAAGATGGTGTATTTATTGTTACCGAGATTTCTGATCATCAATAGATAATTCAGAATCAGTATTGTCTGGTTAAATAACATACGGATATTACATATAAACCAATTAAATTTAAAAAACGCCTTCAATGCCGACAATTCAGGGAAGGCGTTTTTTTATGCCACAATAGCAGTATTTTATTGATAAGCTTAGTTTACCGACATATCTGCATAGTTTCAATTGTAGATTATAATTTTAACAAACCTTTAGTGATTCGCCCTCCCTTGCATTAACCACTGAGCTAACATCCCTTTATTTTTAGTAAATAGCCGAATAAATAATTTGGCGTCTTTCTAGTACAGTACTTGCACTTATGTGAGCTAAATAATAAAACCAACTATGAAAGTATTAGTAATAGGAGCAGGAAATATGGGATTGACCTATGCGGAAGGAATGGCAAAATCGCCATATCTAAATCGTAGGAATTTAATGATCTACGATGTTTCACCAGAAAAAACATTGGAGTTAAAGGAAATTCCAAATTTTGATGTTTACGATAAAATTGATGATTGCCTTCCGAAAGCGGATGTAGTTTTTATAGCCGTGAAACCTTATCACAGTGAAGAATTATTTAATTCGATAAAAAAACATGTAAATGAAAACCAGCTTTTTATTTCCTTAATGGCAGGTATTACAATCAATTCCATTCAAGAAGGACTGGGAATTAAAAAAGTAGTTCGTGCCATGCCCAATCTTCCTGCAAAAGTAGGTTTGGGAATGACTTCCTTTACAGAATCAAAAGAAGTGAGCCGCATTGAACTTATCATGGTTCGCAATCTTCTCGACACTACAGGAGAAGCTATTCATGTTGAAAATGAAACTTTCATAAATGCTTCTACAGGTATTTCAGGAAGTGGCCCGGCCTATGTTTTCTACTTTATGCAATCCATGATGGAAGCCGCTCTAAAAATGGGCTTTTCACAAAACGATTCAAAAATATTGGTTACCCAAACATTTGAAGGTGCCGTGGCATTGTTTAATGATTCAGACCTTTCACCAAATGCATGGATGGATATGGTCGCCTCAAAAGGAGGCACAACCCGAGCAGCCTTGGATTCCATGGAAGACAACAACGTAAAAGAATTAATTAAAGAAGCTGCATACGCGGCATTTGATAGAGCAACAGAGCTCGGAAAATAAACAAATACCAAAAGAAAAGTTATGAATAAAAAGCGAGTGGTTATTAAAGTAGGAACCAACGTTATGACGAACAGGGACGATAGAATTGTAGGTCCAATTCTAAATGAACTTGTCCGTCAAATTGCAGAATTGTATGAAAACGGGATTATGCCAATATTGGTTTCCTCAGGATCTGCAATTGCCGGAAAAGAAGTTTTGGGCGAATGTAGGGCCAAAGATGATTCTACCCGGAGACAAATTTATTCTTCGGTAGGGCAACCCCGAATGATGAGACATTACTACAGTTTATTTCACGATCACGGAATGCGTTGCGCACAAATTTTGGCAACAAAACGCGATTTTTCAGCGGGAAAGCATCGAGAAAACATGATTAATTGTTATGAAGGTTTGCTCGATGAAGGAATTGTACCCATTGCAAATGAAGACGACGCAGTGTCATTAACAATGTCAATGTTCAGCGATAACGACGAATTGGCAAGTCTGGTAGCAGAACTAGTTAATGCAGATGCAATGATTATTTTAACAGACACAGATGGTCTGTATACCGGGCACCCTGACGATGAGGATTCCCATAAAATTAATGAAGTGCACCATAAAGAAGAAGTAGAACAATATGTTCAGAAATGCCAAAAAGGTGAGGGCCAAGGTCGCGGCGGAATGAAATCTAAATTGAAAATCGCCAAAGAAACCGCCCGAAAAAATATACCTACCTATATAGCAAACGGAAAACAGAAAAATGTAATTGTAGATATTTTGAACGGAAAAAAAATCGGAACAAAATTTTACGCATAAATAATAACTAAAAACAGAAGAGAGAAAATATGAAATTGATAGACACCAAAACAAAGAACAACGTACTTGATTCTATGATGAAAAACATAGAACAAAACCGAGCTGCTATTTTAGAAGCCAATAAAAAAGATTTGGAGGCTTTTAAAAAAGACGATCAAGCATTATACGATCGCTTGGTCGTTGACGATTCCAAAATTGATGGAATGATAAAGGCTATTTCTGAAGTACGCGCACAAGAAGATCCCGTAAATCAGGAAATTTCAAATGCTACCTTAGATAATGGTCTTAATATTATAAACCGAACAGCTCCTTTCGGCACTATTATGATTATTTATGAATCCAGGCCAGACGTAACTGTGGAAGCTGCTGTTTTAGCCTTTAAAGCGAATAACAAAATTTTATTGAAAGGTGGCAAAGAAGCCTATAACAGCAATAAAGAATTGGTGTCTTGCTGGCACAAATCACTTGCTGAAAATGGGTTGGAAAACGACTGGATCAAAATGCTGGTATTAAACAGGGAAGAAACACAAGCCTTTCTTAAAAACCCAACCGAACCATTGGACCTTATTGTTCCACGAGGTGGTGAACGATTGATCAATTTTGTAAAGGAAAATGCAAAATGTGCAGTTTTGGTTAGCGGAAGAGGAAATAACTTTTTGTATGTAGCGGAGGATGCCGATTGGATAAAAACGCTACAGGTAATTTTAAACGCAAAGACTGATAAAATATCAGGCTGTAATGCCTTGGATAAAGTTTTAATCGATAAAAAACTTCCCCATTATGAAACACGCCTTCAGGAATTAAAAACTGTTTTGGAGAAAGCCAAAGTAGAAATTTTGGTAGATGATGAAATAAAGAAAGTGCTTTCAGAAAATAAATCTATCCCAAATGAAGCAACTTGGAATGAAGAATTTTTAGCAATGAAAATCGCAGTGGGAAGCGTTGATGGAATGGATGAAGCCATATCAAAAATTAATAAATATAGTGGCGGTCATTCAAGTGTTATTCTTACCGAAGATGCTGCAAAAGCGCAACAGTTTATGGAAAATGTGGATAGTGCTGCCGTATATCATAACGCTTCTACCCGCTTTACAGATGGTGGTCAAATGGGTGTTGGCGCGGAGCTTGCCATTAGCACAGACAAATTACACCACCGTGGACCGTTGGGCTTAAAACAGCTAGTTACCAATAAATACTATGTTTTTGGTGACGGGCATGTAAGAGTTTAAAATAAGAAACTTTACCAAAAAAGTCTTCAGTTCCGAGTCTTCGGAGCTGGAGGCTTTTTTTTTAATCTTCACGCAACCTTTTAAAAATTTTCAGACTATAGGGTAATAACATAATGAAATTATTATGAAAAACTTTTTTTATTTACCTCTTATACTTCTGCTCACATTTTTCAATTCCTGCGAAAATGAGCCCATAAGTAAAGCAGATCCTTCCAAAGTTATTCAAGTGAATTCTGAACTTTATAATCTTATTGAGCGGGCAGCAGGAAAGGATTTTGAAAATGAAATTACCTGTATTGATTTTAATTATCCTTTCACGTTAGTGATTTATGATGAGAATATGGATATTTTCGGTTATCAGCCTATCAACAGTGATATAGAATTCAGTGAATTTTTGGGAACGCTGGAAGAAGGAAAATCAATCAGCCTAAGCTACCCAATAACTAGTGTTTTGGAAAATGGACAGCCGTACGTAATCAATAATAACGAAGAATTAAAGGAAGCAATTGATAGCTGTTTGGAGGCAGACACAATCATGACTTGCAACAATATACTTACGCAAACTTCCTGCATTTGGAAAGTAAGCCATTTGGAGGGGCCAAACAGTGAATATGATGGTTCTTATTTTGAAGTGAGCAATTTTGGAAACGCAGGCTTATATTTTCAAGAACACTCTTTCGGTGGGACTTGGGTTACTTATTTTATAGAGAATGAACTGCACCTCAATATTTTTATTCTCGGTGATGAAAATGTAAGCGACGATTGGAATTTTGATTGGAAAGTGATCAGCTTTACTGAAACTGAAATGCAAATAGAAAACGGTACGGATAGTTTTCTTTTAACGAAAGAATGCCACGAACCCTGTAAAAAATTCCTTTTTGAAGAATGTGAAACCGAACTTGGTTCCCAAATGGCAACTTTTGATTTAGAAAGTTATTTTGAATGTTTCTTTCCTTTCACGGGCATCCCTGATCCTTCAACAGAAACCTGGAGTTATTATGAAACCTATGAAGATATGCTTGCAGGCGTGAATCCTATTGTCAATTTGATGTATGAAAACAGTACAAACCCTCAAATTATTTATGTTAGATTTGATGATATTAATACTGGTAATCCGTTGGTTTATATATCTATAATTTTAAAAGCTATTCAATGTTGAAAAAAACTTTTTGATCTATTTGAAAGAAACCGAACTCATAAAACAGTGTATCAAAAATAACCGGACAGCCCAAAACGAGCTGTTCCGAAAGTACAAAGACACCCTGTATTTTACCTCTTTAAAATATTGCAGGAATGAAGTTGATGCTGAAGACAATTTGCACGATGCCTTTATAACTATTTTTCAAAAGATAAAAACGTATAAAAACAAAGGCTCTTTTGAAGGCTGGATGAAGCGGATAACCATATATAAAGCCATTGACAAATACAAGGCAATCAAACCGATAAACATTGAAATTAAAGATGACATTCTGGAAGAAACAATTGCTGTTGAAGAAACCGAAAACCTAGACCTGGAACAACTTCTAAAGTTCATTCAAGATCTTCCGGATCAATACAGGCTTGTGTTTAACCTTTATCAAATGGATGGTTTTTCGCATAAGGAAATTGCTTCGGCTTTAAATATTTCCGAAGGTACATCAAAGTCCAACTATCACCGCGCAAAGCTTATTTTACGTGAAAAAATTATTGAAATCAACAAAAGTGGAAAGACGTACGGCCGTACGTCTAAATAAAAACGGAAAGACGCACGGCCGTGCGTCTCAACAAAATGGGACAAAAGAAAGACATAGGAACGCTTTTTGAAAACAAGCTGAACGACGGAAAAAAAACTCCCAATAATAGTCTTTGGGAAAAAATAAACACCTCACTTGACGAAGAAAAGCGCAGAAAAAAAAGAGTCATTTATTATTGGCTTGTGGGGGGCGGACTCTCTATTTTATTAGGATTGGTGCTGCTTTTCGGCAATGGTTTTTTCCTAAAAACAGAATCTGTCACACCAAAAGAAAACATTACTTTAATTGAAAGTTCAAATACAAATTCAAAAAAAGAAAGTAACGAAACACATTCTAAAATTTCAAAAGAAGATTCTTTAACAAACAAAAATTACAGTGAAGAAAAACTTTCGAAAATAGATACGCCCACTAAAAATTTAAAACAAAGTGAAGCAGTAAATTCTTCAGAAAACAACAAATCTGAAACTAAATCCAAAAAGATTTCTTCAAATAAAAAACCTGTGGATGAAACTTTCACCGTTTCCGAAAAGTATTATTACTACAACAGCCGTAACGGAAAACAACTAGTGACCGAAAGTAAAAAAGAAATTGACATCTTAATTTCAAAACACTATAAATCTTTGGACACTATAGTGACAAAAAAAAGTGACAGTCTTGAACAATAGGTAGCACATTCTGTAGTTTTGAAAACATAATCTTAAAAAAAACTTAAAACTTCTGTAACCTTTTTTAGGTTTCTTACGTATAACCCAGTACACAAGTTAAACCTTAATCTACAGGACAAACCTTAAATGAGACAACTTAAAATTACAAAGCAGGTAACCAACAGGGAAACTGCTTCATTAGACAAGTACCTTCAAGAAATTGGAAAAGTTGACTTAATCACCGCAGACGAAGAAGTAGAATTGGCACAACGCATAAAAGCGGGTGACCAAAGCGCTTTGGAAAAATTGACCAAAGCTAACCTTCGGTTCGTTGTTTCGGTGGCTAAGCAATACCAAAACCAAGGGCTTACCCTTCCAGACCTTATCAATGAAGGAAATCTTGGTCTTATTAAAGCCGCGCAACGTTTTGACGAAACACGTGGTTTTAAATTTATTTCATACGCTGTTTGGTGGATCCGCCAATCTATTTTGCAGGCTTTGGCAGAACAATCGCGTATTGTTCGTCTTCCCTTAAATAAAATTGGAAGCATCAACAAGATCAACAAAATGTACGCCTATTTGGAACAGGCCAATGAGCGTCCACCTTCTGCTGAAGAAATTGCAAAGGAGCTGGATATGACCATCAACGATGTGAAGGAGTCCATGAAAAACTCTGGCCGCCACGTATCGATGGACGCACCGCTTGTTGAAGGAGAAGACAGTAACCTTTACGATGTTTTGCGTAGTGGTGAAAGCCCAAACCCAGACCGCGCATTGTTACACGAGTCTTTGCGTACCGAAATTGAGCGCGCGCTGGAAACCTTGACACCACGTGAAGCAGACGTTATCCGTCTGTACTTCGGTCTTGGTGATCAACATCCAATGACTTTGGAAGAAATAGGTGAAACTTTTGATCTTACCCGTGAACGCGTTCGCCAAATTAAGGAAAAAGCAATCCGAAGATTGAAGCATACTTCACGAAGCAAAATATTGATGACTTATTTGGGATAATCCCATAAAGACAACTTACAGTATCAGTTTCTCAGCTTGCCTGAGAAAATACTGTTCGTTTTTTGATTGATGAATGACCCTCGGCTGATTACCGAGGGTTTTTTCTATCTTTACAACGGCATGGAACACACAATCTGTTATTTAAGCAAACAAACCGAGGCACTGAAGGATTCAGAGCTAGAAGAGCTGTTTAAATATATTTTAGCGATGAATCCAACACTTAATATTACCGGAGCGCTTCTTCACAATAACGATTTTTTTCTTCAAGTTTTGGAAGGAAATAAAGAAACCATAAAAGAGCTCTTTGCAAAAATTCGAAAAGACAAAAGGCATAAAGATATTTTAATGATTTTGGACCAAAAAATCGAAAATCGCATTTTTCAGGATTATGAAGCAAATTTTAGTATAATGAAACACAAAGCAGATATTCAAAAATTGAACACTTATCTTTCCAATTATGATTTTGAAAATAAGTATCCGAAAAATATCAAAACACTAATAGAACCCTTCTTACTTTAAGCTACATGAAAAATACAATTATAGCCCCATCCATCCTCGCAGCAGATTTCGCAAACCTTCAGCGCGATATTGAAATGGTAAACAGAAGTGAGGCCGATTGGTTTCATTTAGATGTAATGGACGGCGTTTTTGTTCCGAATATATCTTTCGGAATGCCAGTGATTAAGAGTATTGCTGCCTACGCCAAAAAGCCTTTAGATGTTCATTTAATGATTATTGATCCTGATCGTTACATAAAGGCATTTGCAGATTTGGGAGCGAACATACTTTCGGTTCATTTTGAAGCTTGCACACATCTTCACCGCACCCTTCAAGTAATAAAGTCGGAAGGAATGCAGGCGGGCGTGGCAATAAATCCGCACACGAATGTTTCATTGTTAGAAGATACTATAAACGATATCGACTTGGTATGCATGATGAGCGTAAACCCCGGTTTTGGCGGACAAAGTTTTATTGAGAACACCTATAAAAAAGTAAAACAACTTCGAAAAATTATTGAAGCGAACGGAGCTTCCACCAAAATAGAAATTGATGGTGGAGTAACTAATAAAAACGCAAAACAGCTCGTAGATGCTGGTGCGGATGTTTTGGTTGCGGGCAGTTATGTATTTGGCGCGAGTGATGCTACGCAAACAATCCAGGATTTAAAGAAACTGACAACAAATTAAAATTGAGATGGAATTGGTGAGATTCCTTCACTTTGCTCGGAATGACAGATAAAAAGGATGTTTTAATTATTGGCGCCGGGCCCATAGGGATTGCGTGCGCCTTGGAGTGCAAAAAGAAAGGATTGGATTATGTTGTGGTGGAAAAAGGCGCACTTACTAATTCAATTTACAATTATCCTTTAAACATGACTTTTTTTTCCACTTCGGAAAAACTGGAAATAGACGGAATACCTTTTATCAGCAACAACCCAAAACCAAGTAGAAATGAGGCTTTGGAATATTATCGGCGTGTTGCGACTTCAAATAAACTTCAAATTAATTTATACGAAACAATTCTTTCCGTTGAAAAAATTGAAAATCATTTCAACATTATTTCAGAAAAAAATAAGTACAAAGCAAAAAATATAATTGTAAGTACAGGTTTTTATGACATCCCAAAAATGCTGAATGTTCCGGGTGAGTCATTGCCAAAAGTGATGCATTACTACAAAGAAGCGCATCCCTTTGTGATGCAAAAAGTTGTTGTAGTAGGCGCCAGTAATTCGGCAGTGGACGCAGCACTCGAAATTTGGCGCAAGGGCGGTGATGTAACCATGGTGGTTCGTGGCCCAGAAATTGGCGAACGCGTTAAATATTGGGTAAAGCCAGATATTGAAAATAGAATTAAAGAAGGAAGTATAAAGGCATATTTTAGCTCTGAAATAGAAAAAATTTCAGATACCGAAGTTTTTATAAAGACGCAAAAAGGCACAGAAATTTTAGAGAATAATTTTGTGATCGCACTTACTGGGTATAAGCCGGACTTTAATTTTCTAAAAAGCTTGGGAGTTCAATTTTCAGAGGATGGAAATTACTTCCCAAAATACAATCCTGACACCATGGAAACAAATGTGGAAGGGCTTTATTTAGCAGGTGTAATTTGCGGTGGGATGGAAACCCACAAATGGTTTATTGAAAACTCCCGGATTCACTCCAAAATTATTGCTGAGAATATTTCACAAAAAATCAATACCCTGCAAAATTAAAATTTAGCAACTTCTTTGTATAATCATACAGTTTTGGGAAAATCGCTTTAAAATCCTGTGGTGATTCAAAAAAATATTCGGCCAAAACAGCCATAAACTCATATTGATTGGTGAAGGCATATTCACGAAAATATTTCGTTTTGTCAAGCTGATCCTTCACTTCCTGTTTTGTCAATTGTTTCAATATGTTTTGAAATTGCTTTGTGAAACGCGCAGAATCTGCGTCTCCCCTATTTTTTGCCTCTAACTGCATGGCGTGCATAAATTCGTGAATTCCCACATTAAGGTTGTCATTATTTATTTGAAATCCTTCCTGAAAATCTTTCCAAGAAAGCACCAATGCCCTTTCTCTGGGATTGAATTCTCCTTTGTGGAAATTATTATTTACCGTGCTGTAAAATTCCGTAGGATAAATAAGAATGAAATCAATCAAGAAATAGCTATAGTTTTTTCTTCCGAAACTAAGCATGCAGGCAATAGCAGCGACCAAAACCCTCATCTTTTCCGTAACAATCAGTTCACCTCTTCCAATAAATTTCTTTTCCGAAAGAAATTGGGCTAGTCTGTGCTGAAATTGTTTTTTATGTTTTTCTGAAAGCTTACTATAAAAGACAAAATCGTTTTTTAGTATTTGT